>DASZXE010000759.1:0-2442 GCA_035546475.1 Kofleriaceae bacterium | reverse complement strand
CGGCTCGGCGCTCGCCGCGACGTCGGCGGGCACCAGCGCCGCGCCCGCCGCCGTGGCCGCCGCCGGATCGGCCGGCGCCGCGCGGAACGCCGCGACCGCCGCGACCTCGTCGGGCGACAGCCGCGCCGCCGCCACCTTTCTCTGCCGCACGTGCAGTCGCCACACCGCGTCGCCGTGGGCGACCAGCACCAACGCCTCGCGATCGCCGACCCGGTCCAGCAGGTCGCCGCCGCCGAGCACCTCGACGCCTCGCTCGCGCGCCCGCGCGCGCATCAGCGCATCGTCGTCGGTGCGGCCCGGCGGATCGTCGGTGCCCGCCACCGCGTCGAGCCACGCCCGCCCGTGCAGCGACTCCGCCATCGCCAGCGCCTCGACGCCGCGGCCGCGCTCGACCAGCAGATCGAGCAGCCCGAGGTACGGACGATCGCGAGCGGCGAGCACCCACGGGCGCAGCTCGATCCCGGCCGCCTCGCGGAGCCGCTCGACCGCCCCGATCGCGTCCCGGTACAGCGCGTCCGCCCCGTCGAGCTCGCTCCGCTCGCGCCGGAGCGCGGCGATCGCCACCGCGACCCGCACCTGGAGGTCGAGGTCGGTATCCGGGCCCTGGGCCGCCCGGAACTGCTGCTCCGCCTCGTCGAGATCGCCGGCGCGGGCGGCCACCTCGGCGCTCACCAGCGCCAGGCTGCGCGCCTGGCTCGGGCCGCCCGGCACCACGTCGAGATCCGCGCGCGCCGCGTCCAGCTCGCCGAGCTGCGCGTGCGCGTCGGCGCGGTCGATGTGCGCCGCGAACAGGAGCGAGTCCATCGGCGCCCGGCCCTCGCGGATCGCGCGCTCGCCGTCGCGCAGCGCGGAGTCGAAGTAGCCGATCGCGTTGCGCAGGTCCGCCTCGGTGCCGAGCGCCACCAGGAGCAACCCTTCCTCGAGGTAGGCGAACGCCCGCTGCTCGGGCCACGGGTCGAGCACGTCGGTCGCCGACATGAAGTGGTCGCGCGCGTCCTCCCCCTCGCCGATCGTGACGAGCAGGTTCGCGACCATGGTGTCCGCCACGCCCTTCGCGCGCGCATCGCCGCTCCGGTGGGCGGCGTCGACCGATCGGCGGGCGGCCCACAGCGCGCCGCGGAGGTCATGGGCCGCAGCCAGGCTGCGCGACAGGTAGCCGAGCGCGTACGACGCCGACGTGGGACGGCCGAACGCCAGGTAGCCGAAGATGGCCTTCCGCAGCAGCGCGCGGCTGCGCTTGCCGTCGGAGTCGTCGAGCCGCGCGGCCCACCCGTAGCCGCTCACGCACAGGGCGTCGAACGCGGCCGGCGTGCCGCTCATGCGGTCGATCAGCCACTTCGTCTCGGCAGCGTCCATCCGGCTCGCCTGGGGCCAGGCCAGGCCGATCTCCGCCCGCGGGAAGCCGGCGACGCAGCTCGCCGCGACCCCCTTCCAGTCGCGTGACTCGAGGACGTCGTGGCAACGGTCCGGCCGCTCCACGCCCCCGCACCCCGCGACGAAGGCGACGCAGCCGGCCACCGCGAACCAACCCTTGGGTCGCAAGCCTCGACGATACCACGTCATCCGTGCGGGCTGACCGCGCTTCTCGCAGGTTGCCTGTTCGATCGGCAGGCCGACTGGCGTCGATCAGCCACAGGCGATCCATGACGGCCGTGAATGACCTCGAATCCCGCGCGGCGCATAGCATCGCGTCGTGGCGGACCACCATGACGAGGTGCGCGACGCCCTCGCGCGCGGGGACGACGACCTCGCGTTCGCGCTCGTCACACGCGAGCACGGCCGCGCGATCTACACCCGCTGCCTCGACGTCCTCCGCGATCCCGGCCTCGCCGAGGACGCCCTGCAGGAGACGCTGGTCAAGGCCTTCCGCCGCCGCGACCAGCTCGCGTCGGTCGCGCGGCTGCGCGGCTGGCTCTTGCGCATCGCCACCCGCACCGCGCTCGACGCATGGCGTGGCGAGCGCCGGCACGCGCGCCGGCTCGAGCGCATGCGCCACGACGGCGACGACGGCGACGAGGCCGCGTCGATGATGCCGATCGCCACCGCCGACGACCGCCGCCGCGAGCACGCCGCCCTGCGCGCGGCGCTCGGCGAGCTCGATGCCGAGACCCGCGCCGCCGTCCTCTTGCGCCTGCAGGACGACGCGGCCTGGGAGGAGATCGCCGCGGCGACCGGGCTGCCGGTCGACACCATCCGCATGCGGGTGCAGCGCGCGCTGCCCGGGCTGCAGGCGTTCCTCGCGCGCCAGGGAGTGGAGCCATGACCGACGACGATCGCGACCTCGACGCCCTGCGCGCCCGCGTGCGCGACCTGCCCGAGCTCGAGCCCGAACCGGGCTGGGAGGGACGCGCCCACGCCCGATGGCGCGCCGCGCGAGCCGCCGATCGCCGCCGGCGCCGGCGGGTCGTCCTCGGCGCCGTCGCGGCGGCGGCGGTGGCGGTG
>DASZXE010000758.1:0-7830 GCA_035546475.1 Kofleriaceae bacterium | reverse complement strand
CGGCGCGGTGCTACAGGCGCGGGCGCGGCAGGCGCCCTACCCTCACCCGCAGTTGTCGCAGAGTCCGCGCAGGTGCACCTCGACCTCGCGCTGACGGACGGCGCGGGGCGACTTCGCCGGCGACACCGAGATCGTGGCGTCCGGCAGGCACTCGACGGTGCCGCATTCGGTGCAGACGAAGTGCGGGTGCGCCTTGGCCTGGTGTCGGCCGCCGATCGCTTCGAACCGCCAGACGTGATCGCCCAGGTCGGTGCGACGCAGGAGGTCGACCTCGGTGAGATCGACGAGGTTGCGGTAGATCGTCGCCCGATCCCACGCTCCTCGCTCGAGTCGATCGGCGACGTCGCCGTGCGACATCGGCTCGCCGACCGACCGCAGCAGATCGAGCACGGCGATGCGCGAGGGCGTGGCGCGCAGCCCTTTCTCGCGGAGCTCGTCGCGCAACTCGATCGACTTCGAGCGTCGCGTCATGGGACCACTCTACGGCGCGGGGGGCACGGGCGCAACCGGACAGTTCGGCGAAGCCTGGCCTCCTGCAACTGCATTGCACGGCAACGGCGCGTCGAGCCAGCGTGCGCACGCTGCCGAGAGAGCCTCGCGGGCATGGCCGCTGACACCCACGCGCAGGTGTGCCCGGCGCTCGGGGCCGGCTTCCACGGCGAGCGCACGCACGCGAGCTGCTGCCGCGCGGCACGCGGCTCATGCGCCGGCGATCGCGTGGGGGTGGTCTTGCCGGCCCCGAGGAAGCCGGTCGAGACGGTCACGGGGATCCGCCGATCGTCGCGTGCGCTCACCCGCGGACGTCTCGACGCACACCGAACGTACATGCAATCGCATTGCGATCATGACGGCGGCGCAGCGGCAGGATCCGGCTATCCGCAGCGCCTCTGCTGATGCATAATCGTTGCATCCATGGTTGACGTGGCATGTTCGGCCTAGCGCTCGCGATGTCGATCGCCGGGTTGTTGATCGGTCCGGCGATCACCTCCTGGGCGCACGGCCGGTCCGCGTGGCTCCGTGTCATCGACGCCGCGATGCTGGGCGTCGTGCTGCCGCTCCTGCTGCTGCGTCTCGTTCCCCACGTCGTCGACGAGATCGGCGGGATCGCGGTGGCGGCCGCCGCAGCCGGCTACGTCGGGTTCTCCGCGCTCGAGGCTCGTCTGCACGGGCGCGCCGCCCAGCTCGGTGCCGCGATCCTGCTGCCGACGCTCGGCATCCATTCGTTCCTCGACGGCACGGCGCTGGCGATCGCGTTCCAGCACGGCGGGACCGACGCGGCGGGCGCGACCCTCGGCGCCGCGCTCGTGCTCCATCGCATCCCCGAAGGCCTCGTGATCGCGCGCGCCCTCGTCCCCTCGCTCGGCGTCCGTGCCACGATGTACCGGGTTGCCGCGCTGGCGGCGATGACCATCACCGGCGCGCTGATCGGCCGCGAGCTCCTGGCGCACACCCCGGACCGAGCGCTGCACGTGGTGGTCGCGGCCGGGCTCGGCGTGATGCTCCGCATGGTCGTGCACAGCCACCACCACGAGGACACCGATCGCGGCCCGCGCCGAGAGTGGGTCGACGGGCTCGTGTTCGTCGGCGCCGTCGCGCTGTCGTTCTCGGTGCCGGCGCCGTGGCAGCTCTTCGAGCAGAGCCAGCCGCACGAGCTGTCGGCGGTGCACGCGCTCGTGCCGCTGTACCTCGAGACCGCGCCGTGGATCCTGGGCGCCCTCGTGCTGGCCGAGCTCGCCCATCGGCTGGTCCGGGCGTACCGCGCCGAGCACGGCTGGCCGGCGGGGTGGCTCATCGCGGCGCTGCTCGCGACGTTCTGGCTCGGCCCATGGATCGCGGTGGCCGTCGCCGTGATCGGCCCGGCCGCGGTCTGGGCCGGCGGGGGGCAGAGGCTCTCGCTGCGTGCTGCCATCCCGCGCGCGAGCGAGCTGCTGCCTGCCTATGCCGCCGGGGTCGCCATCGCGTTGACGGTCGAGGCCGCGGTCCCGGCAGACGCCCTCGCCACGCTCGGCTGGCTCGGGCTCCTGGTCGTGCTCGGGGTTGCCTGCCTCGCGCCGATCAGCGCGGCGGGGTTGATGCCGATCGCCGCGATCCTGGTCCACAAGGGGCTGCGGCCGGAGCTCGGCCTCGCGCTGATCGTCGTCGGCGCCGTGGTCGCGACTCGGCCGCACGCTCGTCCGCCGGGGTGGCGGCTGCCTGCGGCCGCGCTCGCGGCGTGCGGCCTCGCCGTCGCGCTCGCGCCGCTGCTCGGGCGGACTCCGGCCTTGCACCAGCTCGGGCAGCACGTCCACGCCCGCTTCGAGTACGCGACGGCGATCGCGCTGGCGGGCTGGATCCTGGCCGAGCTCATCCGGCGTGGACCTCGCCCGTTTCTCGAAGCGATCCGATAGCCTGGCCCCCTCGAGGATCGTGCTTGACGCTGCATCGACCTGGCAGTATCACTTCATCATTCGTTGAAGTGACATTCGAAAGGACCCGGCGATGAGCGACCACAAGCTGCACGAGAAGCACGACCACGTCCACGGCCCGAACTGCGGGCACCGCGCCGTCAAGCACGACGGACACGTGGACTACCTCCACGATGGCCACCTCCACATGGTCCACGGCGACCATGTCGACGAGTGCACGGTCGCCGTCGATGCCACGAACCCGAGCGCCTGTACGCCGGGCCACCGCTGCAACGGCCACGCGGCCGGCCACGTGCACGGTGCGGGTTGCGGACACGAGGCGGTCCCCCACGGCGACCATGTCGACTACCTCGTCGACGGCCACCTGCACCACGTGCACGCCGGGCACTGCGACGACCACGGCGCGCTCGTCGCCGCGTGATCCGACGCTCCGACACTTCATCATTCAGTCGGTCGATGGAATCATGGCCGATGTGAAACGCACGCCAGCTCGTCAGAGCGTCGCTGCAACGACGCACGTGCACGCCCACCGCAGCGCTCCCAGGCGCCCCTCCGACGAGTCGTTCGTGCGGGCCGCGGCGCTGTTTCGCGCCGCGGGTGACGTCGCCCGGTTGCGCCTCCTGCACACGCTGTCGCAGTCCGAGTGGTGCGTGTCGGAGCTCGCGGAGAGCGAGGGCACCAAGCTGTCGACGCTGTCGCAGCAACTGCGGTTGCTCTACGCGGAGCGGATCGTCGAGCGCCGCCGCGAGGGCAAGCACATCTACTACCGGCTCGCCGACGAGCATGTCCGCGAGCTGGTGCGCACGGCGCTCGTCCACGCGGGCGAGCGCCGCTGACCGGCCCCGTCGGGTCGGAGCCTGCGGAGGCCCCGGTGGCGCCCACGGTCGTGCCGGCACGGGTGCTCGAGGCCGGGCGCGTCGCCGGACGCGAGCCGGTCGCACGCCCGGCTTCGAGGCACGGCGCGCGTGGCGGAGCGAGCGGCCGGCGCAGGTGGGCGGAATCGCGGGGGGACGAGAAAATCATCGGCGGGGCGATGAGTTTCGGGGCGGCGGCTCGTTTGGCGGGCAGGAGGAAACGACATGATGCCGGTCCCGATGAGCCCCGTGACGCCCGGCGATGCGCCGCCGGCCAGCTTCGACGAGCTGCTGGCCCGCCACCGCCGCGCGATCCACCTGTTCTGCTACCGCATGGTCGCGTCGTACACCGACGCCGACGACCTGGCGCAGGAGGCGATGGTGCGCGCGTGGAAGGCGCGCGATGCGTACGACGCCGCCACCGGCGCGGTCGGCTTCCGCCGCTGGCTGCACCGGATCGCGAACAACGCGTGCCTCGACTTTCTGAAGAGCGCGGCGCGCAAGGTCGCGGCGAACGCGCAGTCGTATGCCGAGGTGCCGTGGCTGCAGCCGTATCCCGACACGCTGCTCGACGAGGACGCCGCCGGCAAGGAGCAGCTCGCGCTCGGCTACCTGGCGCTGATCCAGCTCCTGCCCCCGCAGCAGCGCGCGGTGTTCGTGCTGCGCGACGTGCTCGGCTGGTCGGCGCAGGAGGTCGCGGACGCGCTCGAGGTGAGCGTCGCCGCCGCCAACAGCGCGCTGCAGCGCGCCCGCGAGACGGTCGAGCGCCACGCGCCGAGCTACCCGACGCCCACCGCGCCCACCGACGAGGAACGCGCCGTGCTCGCCGCGTTCATCCGCACGCACGAGGGCGCCGACGCCGCGGCTTGCGCGGCGCTGATGAGCAAGCACATCCGCGCCACGATGCCGCCGCACCCGGTGTGCTTCGTCGGCCGCGACGCGATGGCGCCGTTGATCGAGCGCGCGTTCACGCGCGAGGGCGCGTGGCGCTGCCTGCCCGTGTGGGCCAACCGCCAGCCGGCGGCCGTGTGCTACCTGCGCCGCCCCGGCGACACCGCGTTCCGCGCCTTCAAGATCGACGTGCTGCGCGTCGGCGGCGGGCTCGTCGAGGAAGTGACCACGTTCGACGCGTCGCTGGTCGCCGCGTTCGGATGTCCGGAGGTGCTGCCGTGAACCCGCGCGCCATCCCGCTCCCCACCGCCGCCGCCGGCGCCCCCGCGAAGAAGGAGACCGCTCCATGACCGCCACCACGTCCGGATACGCCCCCGTCAACGGCATCCAGCTCTACTACGAGCTCCACGGCAGCGGCGAGCCGCTCGTCGTGTTGCACGGCGGGCTCGGCTCGATCGCCGCGTACGGCGCGACGATCGACGCGCTCGCGCAGCACCGGCAGGTGATCGCGGTCGACCTGTACGGGCACGGCCACACCGGCTTCGTCGACGGGCGCGGCCTGTCGTTCGAGGAGATGGCCGACGACGTCGGCGCGCTGATCGCCCACCTCGGCCTCGCGCAGGCGGACGTGATGGGCTACTCGCTCGGCGCCCTCGTCGCCGCGCAGACCGCGATCCGCCACCGGGCGCGCGTGCGGCGCGTCGTGTTCGTGTCGAACACGTTCCGGCGCGACGGCGCGTTCCCCGAGGTGGTCGCGGCGCTCGAGCAGCTCGGCCCGCACCTCGCCGACTTCATGAAGCCGTCGCCGGTCTACCAGCACTACGCCAGGGTCGCGCCGCGCCCCGACGACTTCGGCAAGCTGATCGGCGAGACCGGCGCGCTCGCGCGGCGCGACCGCGACTGGATGTCGGCGCTCCCCGGCTTCCCGCCGACCTTGCTGGTGTACGGCGACGCCGACATGGTGCGGCCGCAGCACATCGTCGAGATCTACGCCGCGCTCGGCGGCGGGCTGCGCGATCCGGGCTGGGACGGCGCCGCCGGGCGGTCGGCGTCGCAGCTCGCGATCCTGCCCGGCGTGAATCACTACGTCATGGCCCAGCACCCGCTGCTCGCGGCGACCGTCGAGCGCTTCCTCGCCGGGCCGTAGGGTTCGCGCGCAGCAGGCCGCGCTCGACGGCGCCAGGGGCCCGCGAGCGCCGCGGCCGGCGGGCCGGGCTGGCGCGAAGCGTCGCAGGCCGCACGATGTGGCGCGACCGGCTGGTACCGCGGAACGAGGCCGGTTATGTGTACGCATCGGCCGATGGCTTCGCCCCTCGATGTCCTGCTCGACGACGGCGTGATCGACGAGGTCCTCGGACGGCTGAAGAGCGGCAAGGAGGCCGACATCTCGCTGGTCACCCAGCGCGGTCAGGTGCTGGCGGCCAAGGTCTACAAGGACCGGGCGACCCGCAGCTTCAAGAACAACGTCGACTACAAGGAGGGCCGCAAGACCCGCAACACGCGGACCCAGCGCGCGATGGACGGCGGTGGCAGGTTCGGCCGAGAGGCGGCCGAGCAGGCCTGGAAGAGCGCCGAGTCGGCGGCGCTGTCGCGGCTGGCCGCGGTCGGGGTCCGGGTGCCGCGGCCGGTCCTCTTCTACGAGGGCGTGCTGCTGATGGAGCTGGTGCTGGGCCACGACGGCCGGCCGGCGCCGCGGCTGATCGACGTCGCCATCGACCCCGCGGCGGCCGGCGCGCTGTTCGTCGATCTGCGCCGGCAGATCATCGCGATGCTCTGCTGCGACCTGATCCACGGCGATCTGTCGCCGTACAACATCCTGGCTGGTGCGGCCGGCCCGACGATCATCGACTTCCCGCAGGTGATCTCGGCCGCGCACAACTCGCGGGCCGCGTTCTTCTTCCAGCGCGACTTCGACAACGTGCTCCGCCATCTGGCCGCCACCGATCCGACGCTGACCCGCCACGCCGGCGACGGTCGGGCGATCTGGACGGCGTACACCGGCCGGTTCCTCACGCCGGAGTTCGTGCCGCCGCCGCAGGCGCCTCGGCCGCCGCCGCGACGCGGCGAGGGGCGTCCCGACGCGCGTCGTCGGGAGGCGCGGCATCCGGACGGGCGGCATCCCGACGGGCGGCATCCCGACGGGCGGCATCCTGAGGCCCGCCATCCAGAGGCCCGCCAACCAGAGGCCCGCCATCCAGAGGCCCGGAGAGGCGAGGCGCACCGCGCCGACGCGCGGCCCGCCGCCCCGGGCAAGCCGGTTCCCCGCCATCCCGAGTCGCGCACGTCCGGTCCGCGGACACCACCTCCGGCGGGCCGCTCGCCGTGGCCCGCGCAGGATGGGCGGTCGACGGGGCCTGCCGCCGACGAGCGGCGCCCCTCCGGCGGTCCTCGCCGGCGACGGCCGCGCCGCCGCTCGTGACGACCTCGGGTCAGGCGGCGCCGGCAGCCACGGCGTCGGCGAGGCGGGGGTAGACGGGCGCGAAGCCGAGGTCGGCGCGGAGGCGGCGGCCGTCGAGGACGCTGTCGAAGGTGGCCGCGCGCACGAGGTCGGTGCCGTCGGGCGGCGGCTCGCCGACCGACGCGAAGAGCGTCGACACGTCGGGCGCTTCGTCGTCGGTGAGGTTGTAGATGCGGTGCGGCGGCGACGCGGCGTCCACGACCCGCGCGACCGCCTGGGCGACGTCGACGTGGTGGGCGATCGACATGCGCAGCGTCGGCGGGAAGTGGCGCATCATCGGCACCGCTTCGGCGACGTGCCGATCGCCGTCGCCGTAAACGAACGGCAGGCGGAGGATGCGCACGTCGAGTCCGTCGAGGCCGAGCAGGAAGCGCTCGGCCGCGAGCTTGCTCACCGGGTACGGCGCCTCGGGCGCGCACGGGCTGTCCTCGTCGGCGAGGCGGCCCCCCATCGCCGGGCCGTAGACCAGGCCGGTGCTGGTGAACAGGAAGCGCGTCACGCCCGCCGCGCGCGCGGCGTGGGCCAGGTGGCGCGTGCCGCGATCGTTGACGGCGTGCGCCTGCTCCTCCGTCGCGCCGCGGAAGAAGGCCGCGCAGTGGACCACGGCGTCGACGCCGCCGACCGCGGCGGCGAGCGACGCCTCGTCGAGGAGGTCGCCGGCCGCGAGCTCGATGCGGGCGTCCGCGAGCTGGGCCTCGGCGCGCCCGCGATCGCGGACGAGCGCGCGCACGTGATCGCCGCGCGCGGCCAGGCGACGGACGAGACGACTGCCGACCTTGCCGGTCGCTCCGGTGACGAGGATCTTCATGCGCGCACGGTACGGCGCGACGGCCGCCGTGGCTTGGCCGGAGCGGACACGAGTCGCCGGCGGACGCGGGTTGCGCCGATGGCGGACGTGCGGCCACAATCGCGCGTGAGGCGACGCACCCGGATCGCGCCCGGCCTGGCCACGGCGACCGCCATCGAGGCGCTCTTCGTCGACGAGATCGACGAGGACGGCGCGCTGGTCTCGATCCCGCACCCGCAGGTCCAGCTCGTCGTGCGCTACGGAACGATGGCGCGCGGCCTCGTCGACGTCCACGCGTTCGGCGTGCGGCCGCGCGCGCACCGCAAGGCGATCCGCGCGGGCCAGCGGGCCGTGACGGCGCGGCTCCACGTGGGCGCCTCCGCGCGCGTGCTCGGCGTGCCGGCGTCGGCGCTCGCCGGACGCACCGTGCCCCTC
>DASZXE010000757.1:0-7313 GCA_035546475.1 Kofleriaceae bacterium | reverse complement strand
CGGCCTCGGGGTTCTACCCCGAGCCCGCTCTCCAGCCGCTCCCCTTCGCCCACCAGCCTCCCGTGCCTCCCCGTCGATCGGCCTCGGGGTTCCACCCCGAGCCCGCTCTCCAGCCGCTCGCCTTCCAGCCGCTCCCCTTCGGCCCCGAGCTTCGCTCGCGCCCGCGCCTCGGCCCCGAGCTTCGCTCGGGCCTGAGGGCTCGTCACAGCAACAGACCGCACAGGAGCCCGATCGCCACGCCGGCGCACGTGCAGAGCACCAGCCACGGCATCGCCTGCGCAAGCGTCGGTCGCGCCGGCGGCCCGGCCATCGGCATCGGCTGCAGCGCCACCGGCATGGCCGGCCCGGCGCCCGCCACCCCGCCGTGCATCGACGCCGCCAGCACCTCGCTGTGCGCCGCGCCGTCGTCGAGCCGCGGGTCGAGCCCCTCGCCGACGATCGCGCCGTCGCCGACCGCGTGGCCCTGATCCTCGTCGGCCTCGTCGAGGACCTCGACCGCCTCGTCGGTCGCGTCGCCGGCCTCCGCCGCCTCGCCGTCGCCGTCACCGCCGGCGCCGTCGCCGTCGCCGGCCTCCGCCGCCTCGCCCGCGCGCACCGCCGCCGCCAGCGCCGGATCGATCCGGTCCTGCGGCGACGTGTCGTCCGGCGCGGCCATCAGCGGCGCGTCGTGGCTCGCCACCGGCGTGCGCGTGCGCGCCACCCGGAGCTGCGCCGGCTCGATGCCGAGCGCGCGCGCCACCGCGGCGTCGGTCTCGTCGAACTCGTCCCACTCGCTCGGCGCCTCCGCCTCCGCCGGGTGGTAGCCGTCGAAGAGCTGGCGATCGAGCTCGAGGTCCTCGTGCGCGCGCGCCAGCTCCTGCTCCGAGATCAGCTCCGGCCGCCGCGCGCCGCCGGCCGCCAGCTCGAGCTCGTCGAGGTAGCGCGCGATCCGCACCGGCCCCGAGTGCCGCCCGCTGGCGCGCAGGAACTCCTCGAGGTCGTCGCTCAGGTCGTACGCGCTCTGGTAGCGGTTGTCCGGGTGGCGCTCGAGCGCGCGCATGATGATCGCCTCGAGCTGCGGCGGGAACTCGCGGTCGACGAAGGTCGGCGGCGCGATCGTGCCGGTCTGCAGCCGCTGCACGACCTCCTGCGCCGGGCCCTTGAACAGCCGGCGGCCGACGGTGATCTCGTACAGCACGACGCCGAGCGAGAAGATGTCGCTGCGGCGGTCGAGCGGCCGGCGGCCGGCCTGCTCGGGCGACATGTACGAGAGCTTGCCCGGCAGCGCCGCCTCGTCGCGCGGCCGCTGCCCGCGCGCGCGCGCGATGCCGAAGTCGATGATCTTGAGGAAGCCGTCCTGGGTGACGAGCAGGTTCGTCGGCGAGATGTCGCAGTGGACGATGTCGAGCGGCTGGCCGGTGTGCGCGTCGCGCGCCGCGCCCTGCTTCGCGTGCACGTAGCCGAGGCCGGCGGCCGCCTGGCGGATCAGCTCGACCGCGTGCTCGAGCGGCAGGAAGCGGCCGAGCCCGAGGCCGCGCCGGCAGAGCTGCACCAGCTCCTCGCCGACGATGTACTCCATCGCGATGTACGGCACGCCCTCGTGCTCGTCGACGTCGTAGACGTGCACCACGTTCGGGTGGTTGAGCTGGGCGCCGATGCGAGCCTCGTCGAGGAACATCTCGACCACCCGCGGATCGCGCGCCAGCTCCGGCTTGAGCCGCTTGATGACGATCTGCTTGTCGAAGCCGGCCATCGCGCCCTGGCGGGCCAGGTAGATCTCGGCCATGCCGCCGGTGGCGAGCGGCCGCAAGAGCCAGTAGCGATCGCTGATCGCGACGCGGGTCACGCGCGGCACCGGCGCCGGGCCGGCCGCGGGGGTGGCCGCCGGGTTCATCGCCGCGCTCATCGGTCGGCGCCCTCGAGCGCCCGGCGGGTCGCCGCGATCGCCTCCTGCGCCGAGCTCGACGCGTCCTCGAGCAGCGCCTCCGACGGCGCCGGCGTCCGGTCGGCGAGCAGCGCGGCGAGCGTGGCGGTCGCGCCCTCGCCGAGGCCGCCGAGGTCGTAGCCACCCTCGAGCGCGGCGACCCAGCGGCCGGCGCACAGCCGGTCGGCGAGCGCGCGCACCCGCTGCGCCATGCCGGCGAAGCCGAGCCGCGTCACCCGCATGCCGGCGAGCGGATCGGCGTGGTGGGCATCGAAGCCGGCCGACACCAGGATGACGTCCGGCGCGAACCGCTCGATCGCCGGGCACAGCAGGTGGTCGAACGCGGCCAGGTAGTCGCGGTCGGTCGCGCCGGCGGCCAGGCCGACGTTCACGGTCGCGCCGCGCGCGTGCGGCCCGCCGATCTCGTCGGGCGCACCGGTGCCCGGATAGAACGGGTACTGGTGCACCGACAGGTAGAGCACCGCTGGATCGTCCCAGAAGATCTGCTGCGTGCCATTGCCGTGGTGGACGTCCCAGTCGAGGATGGCGACCCGCGCGGCGCCGGCGGCCCGCGCCGCCGCGGCGGCGACCGCGATGTTGTTGAGCAGGCAGAAGCCCATGCCGCGCGCGGCCTCGGCGTGGTGGCCCGGCGGCCGGACGACCGCGAGCCCCGCCGACAGCTCGCCGCCCAGCACGCGCACCGCGAGGTCGGCCACCGAGCCGGCGGCCGCGGTGGCGGCGGCCCAGGTGCCGGGGCTGAAGTAGGTGTCGGGGTCGAGCCAGCCCGACCGGCCGGGGACGGCGCGGATCAGGTCGTCGAGGTAGGCGCCGGTGTGCACGCGGCCGAGCTCGTCGTCGGTGGCGGCGCGCGGCGCGATCGCCTGGCCGCGCTCGCGCAGGCCGGCGGCGGTGAGCGCCTCGCGGACCGCCTCGACCCGGGCCCCCCGCTCCGGGTGGCCCGCCGGCGCGCGATGACCGGCGAAGATCTCGTCGAGGACGTACCCGAGCATGACGCGGCGGTGACAATACACGAAACCCGCCGCGGCGCCGGTGCGTCGAGGGCCGCCGCGAGGCGTGGGAGTCGGGCGCAGCGAGGACCGGGGCGCCTCCTCGCCGGCGCGCCGGGCGCGCGCGCGAGCGGCCCGGGGCTACAGGACCGCCGACAGCATCACGGCCATGCCGAGGATGCTGGCGAACCAGAGCGCGGTGCGCAGGTACTTGATGCCGGCCAGGTAGACCGGCCAGTAGGCGACGCGCGCCCAGAAGAAGATGCGCGCGCCGAGGACGACCCGGTCGTGGTGCGCGGACCCGCCGGCGCCGGCCGCGAGCGTCACGGCGGTGAACAGCGCGAGGTTCTCGAGCATGTTCTTCGCCGCGCGGTCGGCGCGGCCGCCGACCGGCGTCGGCGGCGGCACGTCGTCCCGGTTGCCGAACGCGATCGCCAGGCTGCCGCCCGAGCGGACGAGCGACGCGGTGACGATCATCAACCAGGTCAGGATCGCCGAGTAGGCGAGCAGCCGGAGCTCGAGCGGCATGGAACCTCCGCGCCGATTACACCACGGCGCGCGGTTGCCCGGCGGCGGCGTGGTGAACCTGATACGGTCGCGCGCGCGATGGCGAAGATCAGCTTCTGGGACACCCTCATCGACGACGACATCAGCTGGGTCGAGGCCAGCGCCATCAACGACGCGACCGACAAGGCCGAGCAGGCGCGCTCCGACGTCGAGGACGCGAACTTCCGCCTCGACAAGCTCGCGCAGCTCTGCGCGCGCCAGCGGACCGAGCTCGGCCAGCTCCGCACCGCGCTCGACACGCTGCTGACGATGCTCGCCGAGAGCGGCGCGGTCGATCGGGAGATCTTCGGCTACCGGCTCGAGGCGGCGATCGAGAACGCGCGCGAGCGGGCCCAGCAGGTCGCCGACGCGACGACGTGCAGCGGGTGCGGCGAGCAGGTCGCGCGCGCGTCGACGACGATCACCGGCGACGGCACGTTCTGCCCGCGCTGCGTCGCCGGCCGCGCCTGAACCGAGGAGCGCCGGCCGTCAGGCCACGTGGCGGACGAGCCCGAGGCCGTCGAGCTGCTCGACCAGCGCCGCCTCGTTGAACGGCTTGACGAGGTAGCCGTCGGCGCCCGCGAGCAGCGCGAGCTCGGCGGCGTTGCCGTCCTCGAGGCCGGTGACCAGCACCAGCTTGACGCCGTCGAAGCGGCGGTCGCGGCGCACCTGGGCGATCAGCTCGAGGCCGGAGAGGCCGGGCATCAGGCAGTCGACCAGCGCGACGTCGACCGGCCGCTGGCTCAACGCCGCGAACCCGGCCCGGCCGTCGGCCGCCTCCTCGACGCCGAGCCCCACCCGCCGCAGCATGCGGTGGACGGCCCGGCGGAACATCGCCGCGTCGTCGATGACGAGCGCCTGCTTCATGTCCACTGGTTCGGCCGTTCCGGGCGAAGACGCAGCGCCGCACCCCCACCGCAACCCGACCGCGCCCCTCGATCCCTCGGGTAGCGCTCCGTCCGCGTCCCGGACGGGTGAAGCGGACGCGCCGGGCGGCGACGCCGGCGCGGGCCGCCATGCCGTGCACGTTGCTAGTCGCGCTCGCTGCGCAGCGACCGCGACGCCAGCTTCTGCATCGTCGCGCGCGCGGGCGCGCCCTCGTGGACGATCGCGTGCATGACCTCGGTGATCGGCGCCGGCACGCCCAGCTTGCGGGCCAGGAGCCACGCGACCTTGGTCGTCTTCACGCCCTCGGCCACCATCCGCATCTCGCCGAGGATCTCCGCCATCGTCCGACCCTGGCCGAGCGCGAGGCCGACCTTGCGGTTGCGCGACGTGTCGCTCGAGCAGGTGAGCACGAGGTCGCCCATGCCCGACAGCCCGGCGAAGGTCGCCGGCTGGGCGCCCATCGCGACGCCGACCCGGGTGATCTCGGCGAGGCCGCGGGTGATGAGCGCCGCCCGCGCGTTCGAGCCGAAGCCGAGGCCGTCGGAGACGCCGGCGGCGATCGCGATGACGTTCTTGATCGCGCCGCCGACCAGCACGCCGGTGACGTCGTCGGTCGTGTAGGTGCGGAAGCGGTCGGTCGAGATCTCGCGCTGCACGAACGCGGTCGTGTCCGGATCGCGGCCGGCCAGCACGATCGCGCTCGGCATGCCGCCGGCGATCTCGGCGGCGAAGGTCGGCCCCGACAGGTACGCCGCCCGCGCCGCGATCCGCGCCGGGAAGATGTCGCGGTAGAGCTGCTCGATCGTGTCGAGCGTGCCGTCCTCGAGGCCCTTCGACGCGTTGACGACCACGACGTCGGGGTCGAGCCAGACCGCGGCGCGGCCGAGCACGTCGCGGATCGCGTGCGACGGCGTCACGCCGACGACGATCGCCTTGCCCTTCACCGCCTCCTCGAGATCCGACGTCACCACCAGCCCGTCGGGCAGCGCGAAGCCGGGCAGGTACGCCTTGTTCTCGCGGGTCGCCCGCAGCTCGGCGGCGAGCTCCTCGCCGCGCACCCACAGGGTCGTGCGGTGGCCGGCGCCCGCCAGCAGGATCGCGAGGCAGGTGCCGTAGCTGCCGGCGCCGATCACGGCGACGTCGAGCGGGTTCGCGCGGGTCATGCGGTGATCTCTCCTGCCGTGCCGGCGGCCTCCACCTGGCCGGGCGCCAGCACGACGCAGTCGCGGCCGCCGCGCTTGGCCTGGTAGAGCGCGGCGTCGGCGGCGCGGATGAGCGCCTCGGCGTCGCCGGCGTCGTCGGGGAACGAGGCGACGCCGATCGAGATCGAGACCCGGCCGTTCGGCTGATCGCCGGCGTGGGCGAACGGGTGGGCGGCGACCCGCTCGCGGACGCGCTCGGCCAGCTTGGCGGCGGTGAACTTCGCGGTGTCGACCAGGATCAGCGAGAACTCCTCGCCGCCGTAGCGGGCGATGAGGTCGTTGGCGCGCCGCCCCTCGCTGAGGAGGCGCGCGATCTGGCGCAGCACCTCGTCGCCGGCGGGGTGGCCGTGGTGGTCGTTGTAGAACTTGAAGTGATCGACGTCGATCATCAGCATGCTGAGCGGCAGGCCGTTGCGCGCCGACCGCTCGACGTCGAGCGCGAGCCGCTCGTGGAAGTGGCGGTGGTTGAACAGGCCGGTGAGCCCGTCGGTGACCGCGAGCTGGGCGAGCCGCGAGTTGGCCTCGGCGAGCTCGTGGGTGCGCGCGTGGATCTTCGCCTCCAGCTCGCGGTTCATCTCGATCAGCGCCTGGTTCTTCGCCGACAGGGTCGCGATCAGCCGCTGGTTCTCCTCGGTGAGCCGGTACTGCCGCAGCAGGTTCTCGACGGCGAGCCGCAGCGACGCCTCGTCCCACGGCTTGGTCAGGTAGTGGTTCAGGTTGGCGCGGTTGATCGCGCTCACCACCGCGTCGAGGCCGGCCTGGCCGGTCAGCAGGATCTTCATCGTCGACGGCGAGCGGCGGTCGATCAGCTCGAGCAGCTCGACGCCCTTCATCCCCGGCATGATCTGGTCGGCGATGATGACGGCGACGTGCTCGCCGTCGCGCTCGAGCTCGTCGAACAGCTCGAGCGCCTCGACCGCCGACGTCGCGGTCGCGATCTCGCACTCGTGGCCGAAGCGGGCGGTGAGCTGCTGGCGGAGCGCGTGCAACACGCCCTCCTCGTCGTCGACGCAGAGGATCGTCTCGCGCGACGGGCTCACGTCGGCGGCGCCTCGCGCGCGGCCGGCGCGGCGTCGGCCGGCGCCGCGTCCGCGGCCGGCTCGTCGGCGGGCAGCCACACCTCGAACACGGTGCGGCCGGGCTCCGACGCGCAGCCGACCTCGCCGCCGTGCTTCGCCACGATCTGGGAGACGATGCCGAGGCCGAGCCCGGTGCCCTCGCCCTTCGGC
Source organism: Kofleriaceae bacterium (assembly GCA_035546475.1). Lineage (GTDB taxonomy): Bacteria > Myxococcota_A > Polyangia > Haliangiales > Haliangiaceae > UBA2376. Next base: position 538 of record DASZXE010000757.1, on the reverse strand, counting down.
TTGGTCGTGAAGAACGGCTCGAAGATCCGCGGCATCACGTCGGGCGGGATGCCGGGGCCGTCGTCGATCACGCGCACCACGGCGCCGGGGACGTCGACGTCACCGCGCCGGCGGGTGGCCGACTCCGTCGCGATCTCGATCGTCCCCTTGCCGCCCAGCGCCTGGACCGCGTTGTGGATGAGGTTGGTCCACACCTGGTTGAGCTCGTCGACGAAGACCTTGATGGGCGGCAGCGATCCGAAGCGGCGGACCAGCGTTATATCACGCAGCGCATAGTCGAAGAGGGTGAGGGTCGTCTCCAGGCCCTCGTGGAGGTCGACCGCGACCCGCGCCGGCTCCTCGTCGAGGTGCGAGTACGTCTTGAGCGCGCCGACGATGCGCTGGATGCGCGCGATCGCGTGGCCGATCACCCGCGCGTTGCGGTGCAGGTTCGCGAGGCCCGCCAGCGTGCGCAGCACCGCGACCGCGGCCTCGGGCGGCCGGCCGTCGACGAGGTCGCGGACCAGCGGCTCGCCGGCGCCGGCCTCGGCGAGCCGGG
>DASZXE010000756.1:0-7222 GCA_035546475.1 Kofleriaceae bacterium | reverse complement strand
CGCGGTCGGTGGCGGCGGCGCGGCGGCGCACGCGCGCGGCGTGGGTGCTGGGGTGCGCGGCGATCGTCGGCGCGGCGGTGGCGCTCGCGGTGCAGGCGATGGAGCCGACGCCGGCGATCGCGCCGGCGGGCCGTGGCGAGGTCGCGCGAGGCGCGCAGGCGGGCGCGGCGCCGACGACGCCGCTGACGATCGAGTCGGAGGGTGCGGCCGCGGATCGCGGTGCGACGACGGCCGCGAGCGGGGCCGCGCCGGCCGCCGGGGCCGCGGCGGACAAGCTGTCGGCGTCGACGTCCCAGGTGTCGGCATCCGCGCCGGAGAATCCGTCGGCGGCCGTGTCGGCGAATCCTTCGACGTTTGGATCGACGGCGGCGTCGGCGTCCGCGTCGGCGAAGCCGTCGGCGGCCGGGTCGGCATCCGCGTCGGCCAATCCGTCGACGACCGCGAGCCTGTCGCCTTCACCCGCTCCGTCGGCGAATGCGTCGGCGTCACGCGATCCGTCGGCGAGCCCGTCGGCGCCGGCGCCCGCGCGTCAGGCAGCGACCGCGAATCCGTACCTGGCGGCGACTCCGGCGGCGCTGCGCCATCCGGGTGCGCCGCCGTACGCGACGGCCACCGCCGCGCACGCGACTCCGGGTGCGAACGCGCGGCCGGGCGCGACGACGCGGGAGGCGCGCGAGCAGGACGGCCGCGACGCGACCGCCCTGCGCGCCGACGAACACGCCGGCCTGCGCGCTGACCAACGCGCCGACCAGCGCGACGACCTGCGCGACGACGAACGCGACGGCGAGCGCGCGAGCGACCACGATCGCCCCGGCGCGGGCCGCGCGACGGCGCAGGCGACCGGCGAGCTGCGGATCAACGCGACGCCGTGGGGCACCGTCGAGATCGGCGGCCACCGCGTCGACACGCCGGCCGTGCTCGCGCTGCCGGCCGGCACCTACCAGCTCAAGATCTCCAACCCCGAGCTCGGCACCCGCCGGTCGATGCCGGTCACGATCCGCGCCGGCGCGAGCAAGCGGCTCGTCGTGGACCTGCAGCGATGATGGCCCACGGCGCCCGCACCATCGGCAGGAGGACGGCAGCGCTCGCCGCGACGCTCGCGGCCGCCGCCGTCGCCGTCGCCGCGCCGGCCATCGCGCGCGCGGACGACGATCGCGACGCCGACGCCGACGCCGGCGCCCGCGCCCACCACCGCGACGACGACGGCGTGGTGATCGTCAACGGCGCCGGCCCCGACCTCGCCGGCCCGGACGTCCTCGCCAAGCTGCGCAAGCGGCTCGACGCGCTCGGCGCGCTCAACCCGACGCCGCCGGCGGTCGCCGCCGCGCTCGAGGGCACGTCGCCGGTCGACCTCGGCCCGATCCAGGCCGCCTACGAGGACCTCGACTACGATCATGCCGACCAGCTCATCGACGTCGCGATGGGCGACCTGCTCGCCACCGGCGATCCCGACGAGCTCGCCGCCCCGGTCGCCGAGCTGCTCCACTGGCGCGGCCTCGTCGCCGCCGGCCTCGGCGCCCGCGACGACGCGGTGGTCGACTTCGCCGCCAGCCGCCGCCTCGCGCCCGAGCGCCCGGTCGATCGCAGCGCGCTGCCGCCGCGCGTCCGCGAGCTGGTCGATCGCGCCGAGCGTCCGGTGCGCCGGACAGGCACGATCGCGCTCGAGCTGACCGACGATCACGTCGAGCTCGCCGTCGACGGCGGCCGCGCCCGCCCTGCCCCGCCCGACCTCGAGCTCGAGGCCGGCCTCCACCTGCTGGTGGTCACCGCCGACGACGGCGCCCACGACGCGGCCCTCGTCCTCGTCGAGCCGGGCCGCACGACCGTGCACCGCGCCGAGCTCGCGCGCGAGAGCGACGCGACCTACGCCCGCCGCGTGCGCGACGACGCGGTCGCCGCCCGCTCCGACCACGCGCGCCTCGCCCGCGCGCGGCCGCTCGCCGACCTGACCGGCGCGCGCAAGCTGCTGGTCATCGAGGGCGACGACCCCGATCACCTGCGGGTGCGCGTCTACGACCTGCAGGCGCGCAAGGTGTCGGAGGCGCTCGACCTGCGCGAGGCGACGCGGCCGTCGGTGCTGGCCGCGCTGATCGGCGTCGACGACGCCGCCCTCGGCCGCGAGCGCGCGCGGCCGTGGCGCAGGCGCTGGTACGTCTGGGCCGCCGCCGGCGTGGTCGTCGCCGGCGCCGCCACCGGCGCCTACCTCTACTCGCAGCGCGACCCCAGCCACATCACCGGCTTCTGAGCCGCCCATGCGCACGCCCTCCATCCTCACGACGGCCCCCGCGCTCGCCGCCCTCGCCTTCGCGGCCGCCGGCGCCGCGTGCGACAAGGCCGTCGACCTCGAGCTGGTCCGCGCGCCCGAGGCCGAGGGCGTCGACGTCGACCTGTCGTGCATCCAGACGCTCGAGGTCATCGCGCTGCCGCACGACCCGACCGTCAACGTCACCTACGCGTGCGTCGACGTGCCGGCCGGCGCCATCCGGTCGCTCGACGACCACGACCTCGGCGGCCTGCTCGACATGCGCACGCCCGACTCGGGCGCGGCCAACGTCGTCCTGCACGCGTACGACGCGCCGGAGTGCGGCGGCTCGCCCATCCTCATCGGCGGCGCCGCGCTCGACGGCGCGCACGTGCAGGTCCCGCTCGCCCCCGTCGCCGGCTGCGATCAGCGGGTCACCGCCGCGCGCACGCTCCGCGTCGTCGACTTCTTCGCGATGGTCGAGCGCAAGGCGTGCGAGAGCCCCGACGCCGGGCCGATCGCCGCCGGCATCCTGTTCGGCAACCGCTTCGATCCCGACATCCCGCTCGAGTTCTACGGCGCCTCGTTCCCGGAGCCGCCGTCGGCCGGCGTCATCGCGACGACCGCCGGCTTCCGCGACGCGGTGCTGTCGGCCTGCCCCGGCGCCGTCGCCGGCGGCACCGAGTTCACGTCGGCCGCGTGCGTCTACGCCGACGCGCCCGGCGCGTGCGCGGCCGCCGGCGATCAGGGCACCGCGCTCGAGCTCGCCTACGTGAGCCCGAGCGACTTCACGCGCTCGCTCGACCCGACCCTCACCGCCGACTGGGCCACCGCCGTCCTCGGCGTCGTCGTCGACGCGCACCACGACCCGATCGCCGGCGCGCACGTCTTCCTGCGCGGCGGCCCGGGCAAGGTCGTCTACACCCACCAGGCGGCGCGCACGCTCACCGCGATCAGCGCCTCGGCCACCGACGAGACCGGCACCTTCATCCTCTACGCCGACAGCCCGCAGCGCGTCGACGTCATCGCGAACGGCCACACGCGCCAGCTCCGCGTCGGCGGCTGGATGACGACCGACCCGGTCGGCTCGGCGACGATCATCAGCATGTAGCGTCAGGGCTCGTCGTCGCCGTCGCCCGCCGAGCCGGCGGCCGCCTCCTCGGCGAGGCCGAGGCGCCGCATCATCTTGTAGATCGACATGCGATCGATGCCGGCGGTGCGCGCCGCGGCGGAGATGTTGCCGCGGTGGGTGGCGAGCAGCGCCTCGAGGTAGCGCCGGTCGAAGTCGTCGACCAGCCGCTGCTTCGCGACCTTGAACGGCACGGCGAGATCGATCGCCGCCGCGGCCGCCGCCGCCGGCTCGTCGCGCGGCTCGAGCTCGGCGAGCGCCGGGTGGTGGGGCAGGAGCACCGCGCGCTCGACCGCGTTGCGTAGCTCGCGCACGTTGCCCGGCCACGCGTGGCGGCGCGCGCGCTCGAGGAAGTCCGCCGGCAACGGCGCCAGCCCGGCGCCCTCGAGCTGCGAGAGGAAGTGGAGGACGAGCGGCTCGAGGTCCTCCATCCGCTCGCGCAGCGGCGGCACCTCGAGCTTCGCGACCGCGAGCCGGTAGTAGAGGTCGGCGCGGAAGCTGCCGCGGTTGACCTCGGCCGCCAGGTCGCGGTTGGTCGCCGCCACGATCCGGACGTCGCACACCATCGTGCGCGTGCTGCCGATCCGCCGGATCTTGCGGGTCTCGACCGCGCGCAGGAGCTTGGCCTGGACATCGAGCGGCAGCTCGCCGATCTCGTCGAGGAAGAGCGTGCCGCCGTGCGCCGCCTCGAAGACGCCGGCCGTCGCCCGCCCGGCGCCGGTGAACGAGCCGACCTCGTGCCCGAAGATCTGGTCCTCGAAGAGCTGCTCCGGGATCGCCGAGCAGTCGAGCACCTGGAACGGCCCGTGCGCGCGCGGCGAGCGCTGGTGGATCGCGTCGGCGACCAGCTCCTTGCCGGTGCCGGTCTCGCCGTGGACGAGCACCGTCGCGTCCGACGCCGCGAAGCGGTCGACGAGCTGGAACAGGTGGCGCATGCCCGCGCTGACGCCGACCATCCCGCACAGGCGGGTGTCGGACCAGAGCGGCAGCGCGACCGTGTCGTCGAGCGCCGTGAACGTGACCGCGCTGCGGCCGAGCTGGATCGTCGCGCCCGGCACGATGTAGCCCTCGACGACGCGCACGCCGCGCACGTGGGTGCCGTTGGTCGAGCCGAGGTCGCGCAAGCGGTAGCCCTCGGGGCCGAGCCGCAGCTCGCAGTGGACGCCCGACACCTTCGGATCGGTCAGGTTGAGGTCGGCGCCGTGGCGGCCGAGGACGATCAGCGGCTGGGCGAGCTCGACGACGGTGCCGCTGTCGGGGCCGGCGACGACCTCGAGGCGGCAGCGGCGCACGCTGATCGTCGACGGCTGGCCGCCGTGCGACGTGACCCAGGTCGGCGCCTCGAGATCGGTGCTCACGAAACCGACCGAGCGTACCGCGACCGGCGCCGCCGCGCGCGCCGGGCCCCCCCGCCTCGGGGATCCGCCCGGCCGGCCGATGTGTGACCATGCCGCCATGCGCGGCGCCCCCGCCCTCGCCTCCGCCCTGCTGCTCGCCCTCGCCGCCGCGGCCTGCGGGGGCGACGACGGCCTCGCCCCGGCGCCGCCGACCCTCACCGCCGGCCCGGTCACCATCACCAGCGACCCGTTGCACCTCAGCATCGCCACGCCGACCGGCACCGTCGAGCAGGACGCGTTCGTCGAGGTCGCGACCGTGCCGTCGGTCGATCCGCAGGCCTACATCGACCCGCGCGACCTCGGCGACCCGGCGCTGACCTGGTCGGCGCCCGCGCGCGCGATCGGCGCCGACCCCGACGGCGCGCTCGTCCTCGACGGCGGCGTCCGCCTCCGGCGGGCCGCCGGCGCCACCGCCGACACCGCCACGCTCGCGATCGACGCCACCCACGTCGACGGCGCGGTGCTCACCCGGCTGGTCCTGCCGCTCGACGCGCCGGACGCCGGCAACGCCACCGCCACCGGCACCGGCGCCGGCACCGGCGAGCCGATCTACGGCTTCGGCGAGACGTTCGCCTCCGCCGACGCCTCGGGCGGCGTGCGCGAGCTGCAGCTCCGCATCGACGACGACGTCGAGTCGGGCATCAACGAGGTCCACGCGCCGGTGCCGCTCGCGATGTGGCCGCGCCGCGGCCTCGGCGTCTTCGTCGCCGATCGCCGGGTCGGCGCGTTCGACCTCGGCAAGGCCCGCCCCGGCAAGGCGCTCGCCACCTTCGGCCTGCCCGAGCGCGGCCCGCTGACGGTCGACCTCTTCGTCGCGCCGGCGCCGCTCGACCTCGTGCGCCGCTACGTCTCGCTCACCGCGCGCCCCGCGGTGCCGCCGCGCTGGGCGTTCGCGCCGCAGCAGTGGCGCAACGAGAGCACGACCGCCGACGTCCGCGACGACGCGCAGCAGATGCGCGCGCTCGGCATCCCCGGCTCGACGGTCTGGATCGATAACCCGTGGCAGACCGGCTACAACACGTTCGACTTCGACGACCAGCGCTACCCCGACGTCGACGCGCTGATGACCGAGCTGCGCGCGCTCGGCTACCGGGTCGTCCTCTGGTCGACGCCGTACCTCCTGCCCGGCGGGGCCACCGCCGCCGACTACGCCGACGCCGACGGCCGCAAGCTGTTCGTGCGCGACGACCGCGATCGCACGCTCACCTTCCCGTGGAAGGAAGGGCTGGTCGGCCTGGTCGACTTCACCAGCCCCGACGCGGTCGCCTTCTGGCGCGAGCGGATCGCACGCGCGACCGCCCGCGGCGCCAGCGGCTTCAAGCTCGACTACGGCGAGGACGTCGTCGCCGTGCTCGGCGGCAACCGGGTCGCGATGCGGCTGGCCGGCGGCGACGAGCAGGAGCTGCACAACATCTTCGCGCGCGGCTACCACGACGCGTACCTGGGCGCGCTGCCGCCCGGCGACGGCTTCGTCATCACCCGCGCCGGCGCGTGGGGCGAGCAGGACCGCAACACGGCGATCTGGCCGGGCGACCTCGACCACGACTTCAGCCGCCACGGCGTCGACAACGGCCAGGGCCAGCTCAACGTCGGCGGGCTGCCGGCGGCGATCGCCGGCGGGCTGTCGCTGTCGGTGTCCGGCTACCCGTTCTTCGGCTCCGACATCGGCGGCTACCGTGGCGGCGCGCCGACCGCCGAGGTGCTGATGCGGTGGGCCGAGTACGCGGCGCTCGGCACCATCATGCAGCTCGGCGGCGGCGGCGCCTCGCACGATCCATGGGACACCACGCAATATCCGGCGCCCGCGCTCGCGGTCTACCGCCAGTACGCGCGGCTGCACATGGACCTCGACCCGCTGCTGTGGACGCTGGCGCAGGCGGCCGGCGCCGACGGCACGCCGGTCAACCGGCCGGCCCGCTTCGTCTATCCGGACGCCGCCTGCGACGACCTGATGTTCATGACCGGCGACGCGCTCCTGGTCGCGCCGGTCGTCGAGCCGGGCGCCACCACCCGCGACGTCGTGCTGCCGCCCGGCCGCTGGATCGACTGGTGGACCGGCCTCGCCACCGACGGCGACGGCCACACCCCGCGCACGGTCGCCGCGCCGATCGACCGGCTGCCGCTGTGGCGCGCAGCCGATCGGTTCGTGCCGATGTTCGCGCGCGCCGCCGACACGCTCGAGCCGGCGACCGCCGCCGGCGTCACCTCGTACGCCGATCCGGCGTACGGCCGCGAGCTGCGGCTCGTGCTCACGCCCGACGGCGGCGCCGCCGAGACGTCGCTGCACGACGGCGCGCGCGCGACCGCCGGCGTCGACGGCGCCCGCTACCACCTGCGCTTCGAGCCGGGCAGCCAGTACACCGTCGCGACGTTCGATCTGGCGGTCGCGGCCGCGCGCAACGCGCCGGCGGTCACCGCGCCGGCGACGGTCACCGCCGCGGGCGCGCCGCTGCC
>DASZXE010000755.1:0-6497 GCA_035546475.1 Kofleriaceae bacterium | reverse complement strand
GGGCTCGGCAAGCTGGTCACCGGCTACGACCTGCTCGTCCAGCCGGCGCCCGACGGCGTCCGGTTCGACGGCGCGCGGCTCGCGCGGCTCGCGGGCGCCTGGCTCGCCCGGCCGACGTCGCTCGTCGCGCGCGACGAGCGGGTGATCGACCTCCGGGCGCTCGTCGACGACGTCGCGGTGCTCGACGAGGCCGAGGCGCTGCGGCTGACGGCGGCGCTCGGCTGGGACGCCGGCGCGCTCCTGCGGGCGACGGTGAAGGTGACCGCCACCGGCTCGGCGCGGCCGGTCGAGGTCGCGAAGGCGCTCGGCGTCTGGGGCCCCGAGGATCCGCGCGCGCGGCACGCGTTCGTCGCGCGCCTCGGCCTGCGCGGCCTCGACGTCGCGCGGCCGGCGACCCTGTCCGCGTAGCGATCGCGCGCGCGCTCGACGATCGACGCGGCGTGTCCGTGGCTCGTGGCGGCCTGCGGCCGGCTTCCCGGAGCGCGACCGAGCCGAGTTGGCATACGCGCGCGTGGCGGACGCCTCGCGCGGCCGCTGCGTGCGAGGATGGGCCGTGGCCCTCACCCATCCCCTCGCCGGCGTCGCGATCGAGCGCATGGTGCTGCGGCCGACGGTCGCGCTCGCGATCGCCCAGCCGGCGCAGCCGAGCCCGGCCGGGCCGGTGGTCCCCGACTCGTCGGCGCCGGTGTCGATGTTCGTCAGCCCGTCGGTGCTCGGCCCGGCGACGGCGCTCGCCGCCGATCTCCGCCGCGCGTGGACCGAGATCCTGCGCGCGTCGGTCGCCGCCGATCGCCTCGTCGATCGCGCGCGCGCCGCCGACATCCTGCTGCGCATGACGCGCGAGGCGCTCGAGCACGACGGCGCGCTCGCCGCCGCGTTCGAGCTGTCGGGCAGCCCGCCGCGCCTGGTGCCGCGCCGGCCGCTGACCAGCGCGGCCGTCGAGTTCCCGCTCGCCGGCATCGCCTTCACCGACGATCGCGTCGCGCCGCGCCCGCTGCCGACCGGCGAGCGCGAGCTGTACGTGCCGCTCGCCGACGGCCACCTCGAGCAGGGCGGCCTGGCCGACGCCGGCGTCCTCCTCGGCCGCCTGCAGGCGGGCGACGGCCCCGCCGAGCTGGCCGCCTTCCTCGCCACCGCGCCGCGCGTGCGCAACCTGTTCGGCAAGCTGGTGGCCGTCGGGCTGCTCGGCCCGGCGCCCGCGCGCGGCGTGCTCGATGGCGCGCTCGAGCCGGGCCAGGTGCTCCACCTCGGCCACGCGGGGCTGGTCGCCAACCTCGGCGGCGTCCACGTCGCGATCGATCCGTGGCTGCCGCCGGCGTCCGCGGGGGACGCGCCGCCGCCGCCCGGCATCGGCGACCTGCCGCCGCTCGCCGCGATCTTCCTGACCCATCACCACTGGGACCACCTGCACGTCGAGACGCTCCTGCAGCTCGACAAGCGCACGACGATCTACGTGCCGGCGCAGCCGCGCGGCCGCGTGCTCTCGCCGCAGTCGGACCGCCTGCTCCGCTACCTCGGCTTCGTCGACGTGCGGCCGCTCGCTCACGGCGAGGAGGTCGCGCTCGGCGACGGCGGCCGCGTGGTGGCCGCGCCGTTCCACGGCGAGGACCCGACCGTCATCGACTACGCCGGCAACTGCTACCTGCTCGCGCACGGCGGCGCCGCGGGGCTCGTCCACGTCGACAGCGCGATCGATCGCCACGGGCGCAGCCTGTGGTCCACCGGCGTGCTCGCGGCGCTGCGCGACCGCTTCGGCCCGCTGTCGCCGGTGTTCGCGACGCGCCGCCAGGAGCGCCGCACGATGATCGACTACACCTGGGAGGGCCTGTTGCAGCCGGTGTCCGCCTGGGTCGCGCCGACCGAGAACTGCGTGACCGGCGCCGACGCGCTCGCGGCGCTCTGCGAGCACGCGCGGACGAAGGCGCTCGTCCTCTACAGCGAGGGCGGGTCGACCTGGTACCCGGCCGGCACCAACTTCCTGCCGGGCGACCGGCCGGCGGCCGCCGAGCCGTACCAGCTCGGCTGGGATTCGCTCGAGCAGATCTTCGATCGGCTGGAGGCGCTCGGCGTCGACACGATCGTCAGCAAGCCGTACCAGCGGTACACGCTCGGCGCCGGCGCCGCCGGCTGGGTGACGCCCCGGCCGCACGCGGCGCGATACGGAGCGCCGTAGCAGAGCCGTCGCGGGTCTACTTGCGGCGGCCGTACTTCAGCAGCAGGCGGTCGACGACGAAGCCGAAGACCTTGCGAAACGGCCAGGTGACCACGTCGTAGACCTTCTCGCCGGTGGTCTTGCTCTTCCGCCCGGGGCGGTCCCAGCCTTGGTTGCTCATGGTTTGCCTCCGCCGGCAGCGTACGAGCGGGGCTCGCGGTTGTCACCCGGGCGGGTTGTCACCCGGCGGGCGGGCGGCGCGGCTGAACGGGGCTCGGGAGGCTGCGGGAGGGGGCGGGGCGGGCGCGCGGGGGCGCGCGAAACGAGGTGGCTGACACCGGATTGGTCAGGCCACTTTCGCGGGGTGGCTGACACCGGATTGGTCAGGCCACTTCGGCGGGTGGCTGACAACCGACCGGCCGAGGCCCAACTGACCGGGGTGGCTGACACCGAAATTGGTCAGGCCACTTCTGCCTGGGTGGCTGACACCGGATTGGTCAGACCAATTTGTTGGTGGCTGACACTCGACCGGGCGAGGCCCGGCTGACCAGGTGGCCACTTCGGCCTGGTGGCTGACACCAGATTGGTCAGACCAATTCGGTGTCAGCCACCACCCGGCCGGGCCGCCCGCGCCGCTCAAAGATCGACGATCCCCGCGGGAAGGCCACTCGGCGACCTGGCGTACTATGGGCGAGGCACCATGTTCGACCAGACCGACTCGACCCCCGACTCCGAGGCGCGTGATTCCGGTGGCACCGAAAAGGTGGGCAGCGGGGTCCTCCAGCGAAAGGGCGACGGCGCGTCGCCAGGCGGAGGCACGCGCGAGACCGCGGCGGCTGGCTTCTCCGGACCGACGATGGATCTGCCGTACCGCTCCGAGATGGAGGCCGGCTTCGGCCGCTCCTTCTCCGGCGTGACCGCGTACGGCGGCGGCGCGGCGGCGGAGGCGAACACCGCCCTCAACGCGCAGGCGTACACGGTCGGCCAGTCGGTCGCGTTCAAGGACGCGAACCCGTCGAAGGCAGTCGTCGCCCACGAGCTCGCGCACACGGTGCAGCAGGGCGACGCCGGCCCGGTGCAGACCTGGGCCGAGGGCAAGGACGGCGACGCGTACGAGCAGGAAGCCGACGACGCGGCCGCCACCGTGCTGGCCGGCGGCGTCGCGAGCCCGTCGATGCGGACCGGCCCGTCGCTCCACAAGTGGGGCGGCTCCGACCACTACACGATCGGAAACCTCGCGGGCCAGAAGGCCCTGCAGATGTTCCAGGCGGCCTTCCCCGGCGTCGACCCGATGGTCCCGACGTTCGACATGGACAAGGACGCCAAGAGCAAGGACCCGAACCACAAGGGCGAGACGATCGGTGGCGGCGTCATGCACGGCGCCAACGCGGACCAGCACCCGGACCAGGGTCCGATGCAGCCCCACGACAAGGGCACCGCGATCACCGGCTCCAACGGCGACAACACCACGCTCGGCGTCAACACGAACGGCGGCCACCAGATCAGCTTCGGCGCCGCGTCGCGCGCGGGCGGTGACTACGTCACCACCGTCGCCGGCCTCGCCGATCGCAAGGACGAGCTCGGCGGCACCAAGGGCGCGGGCGGCGGCAACCTCGTCACCGACAAGACGCAGTTCGCCCAGATGGCGATCGGCGGCACGACCAACTCGAACCACTTCTTCCCGGTCAATGGCGCCGAGTATCGCGGCCACCACGGCAACGCGATGGTCCACGCGGCCAACGCGGCGGCGGCGGCCAAGGCCGGCAACAACTCCGGCGTGGTCGCCGAGATGAGCTCGGCGATGCAGGAGGAGGGCTTCGGCAACCACTTCCTCCAGGACACCTTCTCGTCCGGCCACATGGCGCCGCGCTCGCTCGACTCGACCGACCACCTGCTCGGCCACGGCCCGGGCACGGTCGCGAAGGCGATGAGCAACGTCGCGAGCGGCATCACCGCGGGCACCGCGGCGGTGACCGGCGCGGTCGGCAAGGGCGCCGGCGCGGTCACCGGCGGCATCGTCGGCGGCATCAAGGGCTTCGGCGGCGCGGTCGGCGACTGGTTCAGCGGCAAGTGGAGCAACCCGTTCACCGCCGCCGCCGACGGCGCGGTGAAGACCGGCGGCGACTGGGCCGAGGCCGCGGGCGGCGTCACCGGCACCGCCGGCAAGGTCGTCGCCGGCATCGCGACGTCGCCGCTGCACGCGCCCGCCGCGGTGCAGGAGGCCCCCGGCTTCATGAACGACGCGGCGCAGGGCCTGATGCGCACCAAGCAGTGGCACGACTACTTCTGCGCGCTGCCCGAGGGCCTGCCGACCACGCGCGGCCGCTTCCACGGCGACTACCTGATGGACGGCAACGACCTCGAGGTCGTGTCGGACACCTGCGCGAACTCGATCTTCAACGTGCTGGCGGCGGCGCACGGCCGGCCGGGCGCGAAGCCGGTCGAGATCCCGCGCCCCGACTTCGGCGCGATCATGAGCGACCAGAAGATCGGCCCGGTCTGGCGCCTGATGATGAGCGACTACGAGAAGGATCTGCAGGCCGCCAAGGACCAGGTCAAGCCGGGCGACACCCACACCACCGACGGTGGCGTGACGGTCGACTCGCAGTGGATCATCAACGAGATCCAGAACGCGACGTTCGGCGGCGAGAAGGGCATGGCCGACGCGAAGGCGCACACCGGCGAGGCCGGCGCGGCGCTCGGCGTGGCGGAGACGGTCGCCGCGGCGTCGAAGGCGCCGCTCGACACGATCAACAACAAGCGGGTCGGCCTGCGCGACTCGATCGACGCCGTCCACCACTACGCGAGCATGAACTTCGGCTTCAACGAGCACCTGCTCGGCGGCCAGGGCGCGGACGACGACATGAACCGCCCCGAGAACAAGGACCCGGAGGAGAACGGCTTCGACCCGGTGCAGATCGAGTCGACGTTCGGCCTCTACACGTCGCTGGCGCGCAACGCGAACGAGTTCGTCGTCGCGGCGGCGGCGGCCGGCAGCGCGGTCGGCAACCCGGGCCTCCTCGGCCAGGAGAAGGAGCACGCCCAGGAGATCGCGGCCAAGGCGGCGCAGTGGGCGTCCGAGGCCAAGGCGCTGGTCGGCATGACCGACTCGCTCATGTACGGCAAGGGCCACGGCACGATCGGCTCGGGCGACGACAAGAAGAAGCGGACCGCGCTGCGCAAGGCCGTGCTGGCCGGCGTCGCGAAGTGGAACCCGTTCTTCGGCGTCGCGTACCAGCCGGCGGCCGAGCAGCACCAGGACCCGCACAAGAAGCACGGCTGAGCCGCACGGCCCGGCAGGCTGACGGCAGGGACGACGGGCTCGCGGCGACGCGGGCCCGCCGCGCTTTTCGGTGGAGCCGCGTCGCTCGAGCACGGCGGGCGCGATCGAGCTCGCCCCCGCGTGGCGTCTCCGGCGAGGTGCAGGGCGGGCCGGGGCGCGGGCGCGGGGCCCGGATGGCGGCGCGAGCGCTGCGGTCAGATGGCGAGGATGGGGAGATCCTCGAGGGCCATCGGCACGACGGAGTCGGGCCAGAGGACGACGAGCGTGTGATCGCGGCGGAGGCGCGCGGCGCCGATGGTGCTGGCGTCGAGGTCCGCGCCGGGGATGACGACGGCGGGCACCGAGCGGAGCCAGGCCTCGTCGATCGCGATCGCGAGCTGGCGGCGGCCGCGCGCGCCGCGCTCGTCGATGATGGCGGCGGCGCCGAGGTGCTCGGCGATCGCCTGCGCCGCGGTGTGGAGCGGCACGTCGGTGAGGCAGCGGACGAGCTGGCGGCCGAGCGGCAGGTTCGTGCGCGGGCGCAGGCCGTGGACGGTCATGCGGCGGGCGCGCGCGCCGTCGAGGAAGCGGGCGACCGTCGGGCGGATCGCGGCCTTGCCGCTGCGGACCGTGTGCAGGCCGGCGTCGGGCAGGGAGCCGCGGCCGGCGAGCTCGTCCCAGGTGACCGCGCGCGCGAGCCGGGCGAGCGGGCGGGCGGGGCGGCCGAGGAGCCAGGCGCCGTAGAGCAAGGCGAGGGCGCGCGCGCCGTCGGGATCGAGGTGGGCGCGGCGGGCGAGGAGCGCGAGCGGCGTGCCCGCGAAGGACGGCTCGAGCTGGTCCTTGCCGGCGAGCAGGTGGCGGGCCCAGGCGGCGCACTGCATCCGCCAGGAGCGGATCGGGCGCGCGTCGGGCGTGAGGCCCGAGAGCGGCGCGGCGTCGGCGGCGGTCTCGCCGCGCTCCTCGGGCAGGTCGCGCGGAGGCGGCGCGGGTGGAGGCGCGGGCGGGCCGTCGTACGACAGGCTGGCGAGGCGCTCGAAGGAGGGCGCGGCGGCGTCGGCCGAGGCAGCGGCGACCGGCGCCACC
>DASZXE010000754.1:0-7033 GCA_035546475.1 Kofleriaceae bacterium | reverse complement strand
GCAGGACCGCACGGGCGTGCGCGGCAACGACACGCACGATCCCGCGCCGGTGGGGTCGGTCTGGGAGGGGGCGCGCGGGGCGGGCTGGACGGTCCGCGTCGTCAGCTCGCTGCCGGGGTGGAAGGAGCTCTTCCCGCGCGGCTTCGACGAGTACGTCGAGCTGCCCCAGGAGGCCGACTTCTTCGACGAGGTCCGCTCGCACGAGCTCGACGTCCTTCACGTGCTCTACATCGATCACGCGGGGCACGAGCAAGGCGCCGGCTCGCGCGAGTACGTGGCCGCCGTCCGTCGGTTCGACCGGGAGCTCGGGGACCTGATCGCGAGGACGAACCTCGACACCTCGCTGCTCGTCCTCACGGCGGATCACGGGCACTCGATCATCGGCGGTCACGGCGGCAGCGATCCGCGCGTCGCGACGGTGACGACCTGCTTCGCGGGGAAGAACGTGCGGCCGGGCGCGACCGACGGCACGCTGCACTCGACGGCGATCGCGCCCGCGCTCGCCCTCCTGACGGGGGTGCCGTTCCCGCCGCACATGCGCGCCGTCGACGACGATCTCGACACCGTGCTCGCGCTCGTGCCCGACGACGCCAAGACGAGGCCGTACCTCGAGGACCGCATGCTCGCGGTGCAGGCGTTCCGGGCGCGCAACCGCGCGCTGCTCGCGCGGCAGACCGGCACCGTCGGCTCGTGGAACGAGCTCTACCGCCAGCGCCGCCGCAGCCAGAGCTGGCACTGGGTCATCGTGCTGGCGCTGCTGGGCGCCGTCCTGGGAGCGACCTCGAGGGTCTTCCCGCTCGCGTGGGCGCTCGTCACCGTCCTCGTCATCGCGGGCGCCTTCTGGGTGTCGCGGGGCTCGTTCGACCTGACCGCCATGAACACGGGCTTCGCGGCGCGCACGGCCACGCTGTGGTTGATCTTGGGCGCGACGAGCATCGTGCTGCTGAGCTGGCTGCGCGGCAACGTCGACGAGGCGCTCCGCATGCAGGCGCGTTGCAGCTTCCTGCTGCTCGGCCTGACGCTGGGGCACATCGTCGTCTACGGCCTGACGCTCGGCTTCCCGCTGCCGCCGCCGGCGCTGCTGTTCATGCCCTACTTCACGACGGTGGCGCTCTGCGCGCAGTCCGTGCTGGGCCTGGCCACGGTCGCCGTCCTCGCGGCCCGCAGCTCACGCGTGCCCATCGTCGCGTCCCGGGACTAGAATGCGGCCGATGCGGCGGACGGCGAAGCGGCTCGGTCCACGGGTGCTGGCGGTTGGTCTCGCGTCGGGGCTGGGGGCGTGCGCGACGGCTCCGCCGCCGCCGCCGGGCGATCCCGTGGCGGCCGTGCGCGCGCAGGCGGCGACCGACCTGAGCTGCCCGGCGCATCTGCTGCGGGTGTCGCCCATCGGCGCCGAGACCGTGGGCAGCCCGGCCCGCCCTCAGTACATGGACGTCGAGGGCTGCAGCCTGCACGTCATCTACGAGGCCAAGGAGGCCGGGTACGTCCTGAGCTCGCCGAAGCAGGTGACGCCCGCGCACGCGCCCGATCACGTCGACGTGCGCTAGGCGGTCTCCTCGAGGCGCGCGGCGCCCGCGTCGCGCGGGGCCTCGAGGTCGAGGACGAGCCGCGCGTTGCGCTCGGCGCCGTCGGCCGCGGGCCACTTGCGCTTGCGCGTCTTCCCCTTCGAGACGAGCTCGCCGAGCTCGGCGTCGGAGATGCGGCGCCCCGCGACCTCGAACCAGACGACGAAGGTGCAGCCCTCGCGCCAGCGCGAGCAGCCCCAGCCGCGCTTTCCCTCGAGGAGCGTGCCCTGCCGGCAGCGCGGACAGGACAGGGGACCGGTGACCGCGGCTTTCGTCGCGCGTGGCTTCTTCGTCGCGCGCGTCTTCGAAGGCTCGCGAGGCGCGCCGTTCGGCGTCGCGCGAGGCGCGCCGTTCGGCGCCGCCTTCGCCGGCGCGCTCGGCGTCTCGCGAGGCGCGGGGCGGGGCAGGGGCGCGGCGGGCGCCGCGCGGATGGCCTTCACGACGTCGCCGACGTAGCGCGAGATGTCGGCCATGAACGCGGCCCGCGTCTCCTCGCCGCGGGCGATCCGCGCGAGCCGACGTTCCCAGGCGCCGGTCAGCTCCGGTGACGCGAGGCTGGC
Organism: Kofleriaceae bacterium; assembly: GCA_035546475.1. GTDB lineage: Bacteria > Myxococcota_A > Polyangia > Haliangiales > Haliangiaceae > UBA2376. The sequence goes on along the minus strand of DASZXE010000754.1, from coordinate 4,908 downwards.
CACCGGCAGCGCCTCGACGAGGCCGATGCCGAGCGCGGTCGGCGCGAGCTGGCGCCGCACGCGCTCGACGTAGCCGCGCGCGAGCAACGTCTCGATGATCGCCGCGCGGGTCGCCGGCGTGCCGAGCCCGCAGTCCTTCATCGCCGCGCGCAACGCCTCGTCCTCGATCGCCTTGCCCGCCGACTCCATCGCGCCGAGCAGCGTCGCCTCCGTGTAGCGAGGCGGCGGCTTCGTCTGCCGCGCCACCGAGGCGAACGTGCCGTCGAGCGCCTGGCCTTCCACCAGCGGCGGTAGCACGGCGGACGGCTCCGCATCCTCGCGATCACCGTCACCGTCGCCGTCGTCGCTGCCGGCGCCGCGCGGACGCCCGCCGTCGATGCCGCGGCTGTCGCCACCGTCGATGCCGGCGACCTCCTGCCAGCCCGCGACGAGCCGCGTCCGGCCGCGGGCGAGGTAGCGATCCGGCGGCGGCGGCAACACCGTCACCATCGCCGCGTCCTCGGCCACCTCGGCCGCCGGCGATCGCGCCGCGGGTGCCGCCTCGCGGCCGCCAGCCTCCGCACCGATCTGCGGCGCGCGACCGACGCAGTCCGGCTCCGGCTCCACGACACGGTCGGCGCTCGCCTCGGGAGGCGGCGCGCGGTTTCCGGCCCTCGCACCGGCGGGACCGGCGGGACCGGCGTCCGGCGACCGGTCGGTCGCGCCCGCACCACCCGGCCGCGCGCGGGTCGCGGCGGTCGCGCCGCCGTCGCCCGGCCGGTCGCCTGCGCCGCCGACGCGGATCCAGACGTCGGTGATCGCGAGCTCCGCGTCGGGGAAGAAGGCCCCGAGGAAGCGGCGCACCACCAGGTCGAACAGCCGCGCCTCGTCGCGGTCGAGCGCGTCGAGGCGCGTCACCTTGCCGGTCGGGATGATGGCGTGGTGGTCGTGGACCTTGCGGTCGTCGACGACGCGCCGGCCCGGTTGCGGCGGCCGCCGGACGAGCGCGCCCGCGAACGGCGCGTACACCGGCACCGTCGCCAGCGCCGCGAACAGGTCCGGCAGCTCGCGCGCCACATCCGCCGTCAGGTGCCGCGAGTCGGTGCGCGGGTAGGTCAGCACCTTGTGCCGCTCGTACAGCGCCTGCGCCAGCTCGAGCGTGCGCGCCGCCGACCAGCCGAACCGCCGGTTCGCCGTCCGCTGCAACGACGTCAGATCGAAGAGCAACGGCGGCGGCTCGCGCACCACCCGCGCGCGCACCCGCTCGACGCGCGGCCCGCGCGGATCCGCCGCCGCGCCGTGCGCGCGATCGCGGGTGACGATCGCGTCCGCCAGCGCCGCCGTCGCCAGCCGCGAGCCGGCGCCGCACCGCCAGCCGGCGGTGAACGTCGCGCCGTCGGCGGTGCGGAAGCCGCCGCGCACCTCCCAGTACGGCGCGGGCACGAACGCGCGGATCGCCTGCTCGCGCTCGACGAGCATCGCGAGCGTCGGCGTCTGCACGCGCCCGACCGAGTAGAGCGCGCCGCCGCCGGCCGACCGGCCGCGCACCGTCACCGCGCGCGTCGCGTTCATGCCGACCAGCCAGTCGGCCTCCGACCGCGCCTGCGCCGCGTCGCCGAGCGCGTCGAAGTCGGCGCCCGGCCGCAAGGCCGCGAGGCCTCGCCGGATCGCGTCGTCGGTGAGCGACGAGATCCACAGCCGCCGCACCGGCGGTCCGCCGCCCGCGAACCGCACGACGTAGCGGAAGATCAGCTCGCCCTCGCGCCCCGCGTCGCACGCGTTCACGACCGACGTGAACCGCCGCTCGCGCAGCAGCCGCACGACCGCCCGCAGGTGCGCCACCGCGTGCCGCGCCGGCCGCAGGCGCAGCTCCGGCGGCAGCATCGGCAACGTGTCGAGCCGCCACGCCTTCCAGCGCGGATCGTGCGCGGCCGGCTCGTCGAGCTCGACCAGGTGGCCGACGCACCAGGTGATGACGTGCCGGTCGCCCTCGAACGCGTGGGCGCCGCTCGCGGGCACGCCGAGCACGCGCGCGAGGTCGCGCGCGACGGCCGGCTTCTCCGCGATGACGAGCTGCACGCCCCACCGTAACCGGCGGGGCTGTCAGCGAACGGCGGCGGCGCGCGGCTGGCGGGCCCGCGCCGCATCGGCGATGCTGCGCCGGTGCGCATCGACGTGGCTCCTCATCCGCTGCTGGACGCGGCGGCGTTCGTGACGCGGTTGCCGGTGACGGTGGCGGAGCTGCCGGCGTGGGGGCTCGACCCGACGGCGGAGCCGCCGGCCGACCGCACGATCGCGCCGCCCGGGCTGCCGGTCGACGACGCGGTGCGCACCGCGGTGCGCGCGCTCCTGCGCCACGGCGGCTACAAGCCGAGCGGCCGCAGCAAGCCGGCGTCGGAGTACCTGGTCGGCGCCCGCGCCGAGGGCCGCTTCCCGTCGATCAACCCGCTCGTCGACGTCTGCAACCTGGTGTCGCTGCACAGCGGGCTGCCGATCAGCGTCGTCGACCTCGACCTCGTGCGCGGCGACCTGCGCCTCGCCCTCTGCGCCGGCGGCACGCAGTACGTCTTCAACCCGTCGGGGCAGACGATCGACGCCAGCGGCCTCCTCGCGCTGATGGACGCCGACGGCCCCGCCGGCACGCCGGTCAAGGACGCGCAGCGGACCAAGACCCACGCCGGCACCCGCAACACGCTGTCGATCGTGTGGGGGACCCGCGAGCTGCCCGGCCGCGCCGCCCGCGCGACCGCCTGGTATCGCGCGCTCACCGAGCGGGTGATGGCCGCGGCGACCGAGGACGTCGAGCTCGCCGCCTGACAGGGTCGCCGAGAACGACGAGCGCGCTCGATCGGCGCCTGCAAGGTCGATCCCTGGCTGGTCGCACGCGGGTCAGGAACGCATTCCTGGCAACGCTGCGAGCGTCCGAGCGGAGCTGGCGCGGGTTGCTCCGACCGAGACCGGTCCCGAGGCCTCCTCGGAACCGAAGGCGAAGGCGAGTCTGATCCGAGAACCAAGAACCAAGAAGATCGGGCTCCATACCCAACCCCACCCCCGGCAGAACGCCGCGAGGGCGCACCGGCCGCCGGAAGGCTCCCCTCGCCGGGCCTCGCCGGGCCTCGCGGGGCGGTCGGTACACGGCCCGCGATCACCGAGGCTCCGAGCGAGGCTCGGGTCGGGTTGCTCCGGGTCGAGATCGGGCCCGGAGCTCCTGCCCGCGCGCGATCGATCGACGAGAGGGCTGGCGTTCTGGCCAGCCTGTTGATCACGCGCGGGCGGCGCGGCGCCAGACGAGCGCGTGGTTGTTGGCGGGCAGCGCGACGGTCTCGACGCGCGCGAAGCCGTGGCCGGCGGCGAGCCGGTCGAGGTCGGCGACGTCGCGCACGCCCCACCGCGCGTCGCGGGCGCGCAGGCTGCGATCGAAGTCGGCGTTCGACGGCGCGGTGAAGGCGCCGTCGAAGCGGTACGGCCCGTAGGTGACGAGCGGCGCGTCGCCGGCGAGCACGCGCGCGGCGCCGGCGAACAGCGCGACCGCCGCCTCCCACGGCGCGATGTGGATCATGTTGATGCAGACGATCGCGGCGGCGTCGTCGACGGGCCACGGCGCGGTGACGTCGAGCGCGAGCGGGGCGCGCAGGTTGGCGAGCCCGGCGTCGGCGCGCCAGGCGTCGATGCTGGCGAGCGCCGCCGGATCGGCGTCGGTCGGCTGCCAGGTCAGGTCGGGCAGCGCGCGGGCGAAGTGGATCGCGTGCTCGCCGGTGCCGCTCGCGAGCTCGAGGACGAGGCCGCGCGGCGGCAGCACGCGGCGCAGCACGTCGAGGATCGGGTCGCGGTTGCGGGCGGCCGACGGCGAGGACTGGCGCATGGCGCAGCGTACGACGCGCGCGAGAGGCAGCGATCGCCGGCAGTTACCGCGCGCGGTCGAATTCCGGTCACGAAACCAGGGGAGCCGCGCACATGGGGGATAGTGATGCTGGCCCCGGCGATGGAGACGAGTCCGATCGATCCGGTCGCGGACCTGATCGCGCGTGGCGCGCACCGCGAGGCCCTGACGCTGTGCGCCCGCACCCACGGCCGATCGCTCGGGCGGGTCTGCATGGCGCTGCTCGGCTCGCAGGCCGACGCCGACGAGGCGGTGCAGGAGACGCTGCTCGCCGCGCACCGCGGCTTCGGCGGCTTCCGCGGCGACGGCAGCGTGCGCGCGTGGCTGTTCGGGATCGCGCGGCACGTCTGCGCGCGCCGGCTGGAGGGCCGGCGCCGCGATCAGCGGCTGCTCGAGGTGGTGCCGCCCGCGGGCGAGGCCGCGGACGGCTTCGCGGCGCGCCGGCGCGCCCGCGCGGTGCGCCAGGCGCTCGAGCAACTGCGGCCGAGCGAGCGAGACGCGCTGGTCTTGCGCTACGTCGCCGAGCTCAGCCACCGCGAGATCGCCATCGCCTGCAACCTCGACGAGGCCGCGGCCCGCAAGCGGGTCAGCCGCGCCCTCGATGCGCTGCGTTCCGTGCTTCCCGCCGAGGAGATCGAGTGATGCGCGACGACTGCCGCATCGTGAAGGACGAGCTGGCCGCGATCGTCGATGGCGATCCGGCGGCGCTGGCGCGCCACGCCGATCACCTGGCGAGCTGTGACGACTGCCGCGACGCGCGCCACGAGGCGAGCCGGCAGGCGGCGCTGGTGGCGCGGGCCGGGGACGACCACGTGCTGGCGCAGGACCTGGAGGCGCGGCTGATGGCGGCGCTCGATGCCGCGCAGGGCGAGCCGGCGGCGATGGTGCCACTGCCATCGGCATCGCCTTCGTCATCGAGTCTGGCGCCGCCCCCGCCGAGCCACGCGGCATCGTCATCGTCATCGCCATCGCCATGGGCGCCGCCCTCGGCGAGCCACGCGCCATCGCCATCGGCCTCGCGATCGATGGACAAGGTGCCCTGGCCGTCG
>DASZXE010000753.1:0-3521 GCA_035546475.1 Kofleriaceae bacterium | reverse complement strand
GCGCCCGCTTGGTGCGGACCTCGTCGTCGTCGGTCGGCTCGCCGCCGTCGAAGGTCGGCCGCACCGCGACGAACTTGCCCTGGCGCCGCCGGCTGGTCAGGTGCAGCACGCGGGCGACGAGCTCGCGGCCGGTGCCGCGCTCGCCGGTGATGAGCACCGGCCCGTCCGACGCCGCGTGCGACTCGATCGCGGCCACCACCGCGCGCATCGCCGGGCTCTCGGCCACCAGGTACGCGCGCGGATCGGCTCGCCGCGGGTACACGTCAGGCCGCCTCGTCGACCGCCGCGCCGTTCATCTCGGTGCGGTCGGCCTCGGGGGCGAGACCGAGCGACGTCCGCCGGTCGATGAGGAACGCGAAGTACGCCTCGGCGAGCGCGACGGCCGCGTCGACGTCGGGCGCCGCCCACACCTCGAGCCGCAGCTTGTTGCAGCCGTAGAGGCCGCGCGCGTACCACGCACACGCCTTGCGCACCTCGTGCAGCACGCGCGGACCGCGCTTGAGCCGGCCGATCAGCTCGACGTGGCGGCGGAAGACCTGGCGGCGCTCCTCGAGCGTCGGCGGTCCGGGATCCGGACGACCGGCGGCGACCGCGCCGATGCGCGAGAACAGCCACGGGTTGCCCTGCGCGCCGCGGCCGATCATCACCGCGTCGCAGCCGGTGGTCTCGCGCATGCGCACGTAGCCGGCGACGTCGACGACGTCGCCGTTGCCGACGACCGGGATGTGGGCCGGCACCGCCGCGCGCACGAGCCGGATGATCTCGAGGTCGGCCTGGCCGGCGAACCCCTGCGTGCGGGTGCGGCCGTGCACCGTGATCATGCGCGCGCCGGCCTCGACCATCGCGCAGGCGAACTCCGGCGCGTTCTTGTGGGCCTGATCCCAGCCGGCCCGGTGCTTGACGGTGCACGGCACGTGCGCGGGCAGGACGCCGACGACCGCGCGCACCAGCTTCTGCGCGATCACCGGCTCGCGCATCAGCGCGGAGCCGCACTCGCCGGCGACGACCCGCTTGGCCGGACAGCCCATGTTGATGTCGACCAGCGACGCGCCGATCGCGAGCGCGACCTCGGCGCCGCGGGCCAGCATCTCCTCCTCGCGGCCGAAGATCTGCACGCCGAAGCGGCGGCCGTCGAGGCTGGCGGTCAGCTTGCCGGTCGTCTTCGGATCGCCGATCGACAGCGCGTGCGCCGACAGGAACTCGGTGATCGTCAGGCCGACCCCGTGCTCCTCGGCGACGGTGCGGAACGGCAGGTCGGTGACCGCCGCCATGGGCGCGAGGATGACCGGGGGATCGACGGGGATGGAGCCGACGTGCATGACGGACATGGCGGACGGCCGGAAGGTAAGGGATCCGGCCGCGCGCGCAAACGATCATCCGACGCGACGCACGGCTCTTTCGGGCTCCGGCGGGAGCGACCGGGCCGCTGGCCGGGCCGCTGCGGATAACCTCGCGTACCGACGAGGTCAGGCGCCGGCGCCAGGGCGGACGACGTCGGGCCCGGCCTCCACGATCGCGTCGAGCGGCGGCTGCGGGCGCGGGCGAGCCGTCGACGTGGCAGGTCGTCGGCCGGCGCGTCGGCTCTATGCACGGCGGTCGCGTCAGCCGAGCTGGTGCAGATGGTTCACGTTGCGGAACGAGGCCAGCTCGGGATCGGCGGCGCGCAGGGCGGGCTCGTCGAGCCAGGCGACCCGGAGCTCGTCGAGGATCGCCTGGGTCTTGCGGCGGCCGCCGGCGAGCGCGCGCTCGATGGCGGGCGCGGCGGTGCGCGCGTAGAGGGCCAGCAGCGGCTCCGGATAGCCGCCGACCCGCGGGACGACGGCGTCGACGGCGGGGCTGCGCGCGGCGAGCAGGACGTCGAGCAGCTCGCCGCGGAGATCGGGCATGTCGCCGGCGACGACGAGCAGCCACGGCCGATCGCGGGCGGCGAGCGCGGCGTCGACACCGGCGAGCGGCCCGGCCTCGGCGAAGCGATCGACGGCGGTGGCGAGGCCGAGCTCGGCGAGCGGACCGCCGCCGGGGGCCGCGATCGCGAGCAGCAGTTCGGCGACGCGCGGGGCGAGCACGCGGCGCTGGCGATCGACGATCCGCTCGCCGTCGACGACGAGCAGCGGCTTGACCGCGCCGCCGAGCCGACGGCCGCGGCCGCCGGCCAGGATGCAGCCGGTGACGTCGGCGGCGCCCGCGGTCACGAGCCGCCGAGCAGCGGCTCGACCTGCTCCTGCAGCGGCGTCGTGACCTCGAGGCCGTCCTTGCCGAGGTACGCGCTGACCTCGGTGCGCACGCCGAGGTCGCCCTCGTAGTAGAGGCCGGGCCCGACGGTGAAGCCGGTGCCGACGACGAGGTTGCGCTGGTCCTTGACCTCGAGGTCGTCGAGGTCGGTGCCGGAGCCCTGCAGGTCGGTGTCGAGGGAGTGGCCGGTGCGGTGGATCGCGTGGCCTTCGAGGCCGCCCTTGGCGAGCAGGTCGCGCGCCGCGCGATCGACCTCCCAGCCCTGCATCGCGCGCCGCCGCTTCAGGCGATCGCGGATGAAGGCGAGCGCGGCGTCGCGCGCCTGCACGGCGGCCTCGAACGTCGACGCCAGCTCGGGCGACGGCGCGCGCTCGGCGACCGCGACCCAGGTGAGCGCGGCGTAGATGCCGCCGTCGACCTTGCCGGCGAGCGACAGCAGCACGACGTCGCCGCGGCGCAGCGTGGCCGCGCGCTCCTCGGTCGGCACGTAGTCCGGATCGGCGGTGTGGCTGCCGAACGCGACGACCGGCGGCGGACCGATGACGCCGCGGAGCTGCATGCCGCGCTGGATCCGCTGCTGGACGTCGAGCTCGGTGACCGGCTTGCCGGAGGCGAGCTGGTCCTTGATGAAGGCGATGGCGTCCTTGCGCAGCTCGACGAGGTGGTGGGCGGCGATGTAGTGGGTGCGCCGGCCCTGCGGGCCCCAGGTGGCCTTGACGAACTGGACGAGGACCTCGCTCGACTTGACGTTGACCGCGGCCGCGCGCACGAGCTCGAGCGTGCCGGCGTCGATGCGCGACAGGCTCGGCAGCGCGCCCTTCGGCGAGTACTCCATCGCGACGGTCCGCTTGCCCTTGAGCAGCGCCTTGAGCTGCTTGTCGAGGTCGCGATAGCCGCTGTAGGTGACGTGGCGGCCCGGCAGCGAGGCGAAGCTGGCGACCTCGGCGGTGTGGCAGAGCAGCGTGGGCTCGCCGGTGCGCGGGACGAGGTAGAACCAGCGGCGCGTCGGCGTGCCGATCGGCGCGACGAGGGTCTGCGCGACGGTGTTCTCGCCGGCGACATCCGCGAGCAGCCAGCCGTCGAGGCCCTGCACGGCGAGGAGGCCTTGGACGGCGGCGACGTCGAGGTGGCCGGGCGGCGTGGAGCTCTCGGCGGGCTCGGTGCCGGCGGCGGCGGCGGGTGGCGGCGCGGGCGCGGCGGTGGGTGCGGGGGCTGGAGCGATCGCCGGCGCCGGCGCTGGCGTCGGGGCCGGTGGCGGCGCGGCGCTCGCGTACGGATCGAGCGGGGCC
>DASZXE010000752.1:0-2719 GCA_035546475.1 Kofleriaceae bacterium | reverse complement strand
GATCGAGGTCGGCGATCATCGCGCGGGCGGCGGCGCCGGTCGGTCCGTCCGGATCCTCGGCGGCGGCCTCGGTGGCGAGCTGGCGCGCGCCGTCGAGCTCGCCGGCGTCACGCAGCACGCGCGCGCGGTCGAGCCGCGCGGCGGCGACCGACGCGTCGACGTCGCTGCCGGGCGACGCGGGCGACGCGCCGGGCGCACCCGTGGGCGCCGGAGCCGGAGCCGGAGCCGGGGCTGGCGCGGGAGGGGGTCCGTACGGATCCAGCGGCTGCGCGGCCGCGATCGCCGGCGCGATCGTGCAGGCGGCAGCCACCAGGGCCAGGGCGCGCGACGGACGAAGGCTCACCCGCCCCAAGTACCACCGGCCCCGACGGCCTTCAATCGCCGCGCGCCCGGCCCTGCCCCCGCGTGGCGCGGATCACCGCCTCAGGCGGGCGACACCGGCGGCGCGGGCGGCGCGCCGCCCGGCATCGTCGGCAGCGGCTGCGTCACCATGCGGCCCTCCTTCCACGTCTTCCGGTAGAAGAACATGAAGATCACCGACACGATCGAGAGCAGCGGCACCGCGAACAGCGCGCCGATGAGGCCGTAGGTCTGCTCGCCGAGGACGAGCGCGAAGATGACCAGCACCGGGTGGATCTTCGCCGCGGTGCCGATGATCTTCGGGTTGAGGAAGTTCGCCTCGATGAAGTGGATGCCGATGATCCAGCCGGTCATCGCGACGGCGCGCACGATGTCGATGCCGTGGTCCGACGACACCATCGCGGCGACGACGATCGGGAACGTCGACAGGATCGAGCCGAAGATCGGGATGAGGCTCATCGTGCCGGCGACGAACGCGAGGATGAGCTGGTACTTCACGTCGAAGACGACGAGGCCGATGTAGGTGAGGGTCGCGTTGATGAGGCAGATGAGGAGCTGGCCGCGGATCACGCCCGACAGGCCGCGATCGATCCCCTCGACGATGACGTCGTAGTCGTCGCGCACGTGCGGCGGGAACAGGCTGCGGAGGAAGGCGTGCACCTTCTCCATGTCGATGAGGATGAAGGCGCCGATCATGAGGACGAGGAAGAAGGTGAAGATGCCGCGGATGAGCGAGCCGATCAGCGCCTGGCCGAAGCGGAAGACGTCGTCGAGCTTCGAGCGCAGGCCGTCGATCGCCTGCGCCAGGTAGGTGCGCAGCTTGTCCTCGAGCGTGATCGCCTCGGCCGGGTGCTCGCTCGGCACCAGGCGGAAGCCGCCGCCGCGCTCGTGCTGGAGGAGGACGCCGGTCGGCGTGACCTGCACCGCGAAGGTGCCGTCGGGCAGCGGCGTGATCACGAACGCGGTGTGCGGCGGGATCGGGACATCGGCGATGAGCGGCGGCTGCTCGGGCGCGGGCGTCTTGGTGGCGAGGCTCGGGAACCGCTTCTCGAGGCCGCGGGCGAGGTCGGGGATGACCTCGTCGTTGATCTCCTTCAGCAGCGCCGGCGCCTCCTTGCCGATGCGCGCGCCGTCCTTGTAGAGGCGCGGCACGAGGATGAAGAAGAAGCCGACCACGCCGGCGATGAAGACGATGTAGCAGATGAGGATCGCGAGGCCGCGCGGCATGCGCCGCGAGCCGTCCTTGCGGTGGGCCATCCAGCGGACGACCGGCGCGAGGACGTAGGCGACCAGCGTCGCGAAGATGAACGGCAGCAGCACGCGGCGGGCGAGCACCAGCACGAGCAGGACGAACAGCGGGAAGCCCCACCGCCGGAGGAACCGCCGCAGCGGGCCGCCGATCGACGGCATCTCCGGGCGGCGCACCGGACCGGTGTCCATCAGGTTCATCGGCCCGGTTCCCGGGCCGGCGGCGATGGGCGCGGTGGGCGCCGCAGGGTCGGTCGGCAAGGTCGCCATGGCGCGGCGAGCGTAGCCCGGATCGTGCCACGCGGCGCGTGGCGGTCCGATCGCCGGCGCGGCGCGCTCGGCGGCTGGCGGACGCTATCGGCGGCGGAAGCGGTCGGAGAACCAGCCGCCGACCTTGCCGAGGACCGACGGGCGCGCGGCGCGGCGAGCCAGCTCGGCCGACGTGAGGCCGTGGGCGAGCGCGGGCGCCGGCAGGGCGAGCGCGCGGCCGGCGGCGGGCTCGAGATCGACGGTGCCGGCGGCGGTGTCGGCGGTGGCGCTGCTCGCGGTCGTCAGCGCGGTGGCGTCGCCGAGGGGCAGCTCGATCGCGGCGGCCGACGAGGCCGACGAGGCCGCCGACCGTGCCGTCGCGGCGCCGGCCTCGAGCGTCGGGCGGCGAGGCTGCGAGCGGCGCTCTCGCGGCGCGACGACGACGGTGGTGACCCGGTGCCGGCCGACCTCGGGCGCGAACGCCGACCAGCGCCGGCAGGACGGGCAGCGCCAGACGAACTGCGTCGTGCGGTGGCCGCAGCCGGTGCAGCGCCACGCGGTGCCGTCGGCCCAGGCGAGCGCGCCGACCAGCGCGCGCAGCTCGCCCGCGATCGCGGCGGGGTCGTTGCCCGCGAGCGCGATGCGCGCGGCCGCCATCCGCGCCGGCAGGTAGGTCGGCGACTCGGCGGCGACCGCCTGCAGCGCTCGCACCGCGGCGTCCGGATCGGTGGGCTCGGCCGCCAGCGCGGCGGCGAGCGCGAGGTGCGGGCTGCCGGTCGTCGCCGCCAGCTCGGCAGCCTCGCCGAGCTGGCGGTCTCGGCGGTGGCCGCGGCGTCGCCGAGGCCGTCGTCGTCGGCCGCGG
>DASZXE010000751.1:0-6456 GCA_035546475.1 Kofleriaceae bacterium | reverse complement strand
CGGCTTCGTCATGATGCTCTCGATCTCAAGGAGCGCGGTGAGCTCGGCGAGCGTCTCCTCGAACTGCCCGCGCGGGATGTCGTAGACCGCGCGGTTGAGCGCGAAGGTCTCGACGGGCGGCAGGTCCCACAGGAGCTGCTGCTTCTGCCCCATGACCAGGGTGATGGTCTTGAGGAACGCGGTCTCGCGCCGCTGCGGCGTGTGGCCCTCGACCTGGACCTCACCGCTGGTCGGGTGGAGCAGGCCGGACAGCACCTTGAGCGTGGTCGTCTTGCCGGCGCCGTTCGGGCCGAGGAAGCCGACTCGCTCGCCGCGCTCGATCGTGAACGACACGCCGTCGACCGCCTTCACCGTGTCGTACTTGCGGCGGACCAGCGAGCGGAGCGCCGCGGCGAGGCCGGGCGGCCGCCGGTGCACCTTGAAGTGCTTGCGCAGGTCGCGGACCTCGATCACGGCCGCCGCGATCCTAGCGCGGCTTGCCGGCGTTGCGGGCCAGCTCGCCGACGGTCTTGAGCGGCAGCGCGTCGACGGATTCGCCCTGCAGGATCGACTCGATGAGCGACGCGCCGACGTGGGTGAGCTGCGACAGGCCGGCGACCCGCTCGGCGATGCCGCGCACGCGCTCGTCGGCGCCACCGGCCGCCGCCCGCTCGGCGAGCACGCGGTCGGCGTCGGCGAACTGCTCGGCCGCGTCCTGGATCCAGCGCAGCTCGCGCTCGCGCAGCACCCGCGACACCATCTTCCAGATGCTGGTCTCCGCCTCGTAGTGGTCGCGCCGCTCGCCGGGCACCCACGACTTGCGGACGACGCCCCACTGCACGAGCTCGGCGAGCAGCATCGACATCGCGCCGCTCGACAGCGACAGCCGCTCGCCGAGATCGGCGGCCGACAGCGGCGCGCGCTCGAGGTAGAGCAGCGCCCACACGCGCCCCATGTTGCGCTTGAACCCCCACGCCTCCATCAGCCCGCCGATGGTGTCGGCGACCTTCAGGACCGCCGCCTCGAGCGCCTCGCGCTCCGCGAGCCCCTGCGCGCCCGGATCGTCCGCCATGCGCGCGATCAGTCCTCGCCCTTGACGGCCGGCAGGTCGCGGGTCGAGAGCCGCGCCATGCTGCCGTGCTCGCCGGGGGCGTGGGTCGACATCCGGCTCTCCTCCTCGCGGCGGCGCGAGATGATCTCGACGATCTCGCGCTGGCTGAGGCCGCCCGATGGCCGCAGGGTGACGCCGGCCTCCTTGCCGGTCGACAGCTCGCGGGCGGTGACGCTCATGATCGACTCGACGTCGATCGTCATGATCAGCTCGACGCGCACGCTGCCGGCCGGCCCGGGCGGCAGGCCGTCGAGCGTGACCTGACCGAGCTTGCGGTTGCGGCGGACGTCGGAGTGCTCGCCCTGGTACAGCTCGATCGACACGAACTTCTGATCGGTCGCCGTCGTCGCGAACAGCTTGCGCACGCGGACCGGCAGCATCGCGTTGCGCGCGATCAGCACCGAGAACTGCGACTCGCCGACCTTGACGCCGATGTCGTGCGGCGTGACGTCGAGGAGCGCCGCGTCGTCGGAGTCGCCGGTCAGGATGCCGGCGTACGCCGCCGCGCCGAGCGCGACGACCTCGTCGGGGTTGGCCCCCTTCGACGGCTTCTTGCCGAAGATCCGCTCGACGATCGCCGGCACGGCCGGCCAGCGGGTCATGCCGCCGACCAGCAGGACCTCCTCGAGGTCGGCCGGCGTGATGCCGGCGTCGGACAGCGCGCGGTGGCACGGCGGCAGCAGCCGCTCGAGCAGCTCGCGCGTCCAGCTCTCGACCTCGTCGCGCGTCAGCTTGCGCTCGAGGTTGAGCGGGTGGCCGTCGGGGTCCTGGGCGAGGAACGGCAGCCGCACCCACGCCTCGCGCTCCGCCGACAGCGCGCGCTTGGCGGCCTCGCACGCCTCCTTGAGGCGGCCGAGCGCGACCGGGCTCTGCAGCAGATCGACGCGATGCCGATCGAACACCTCGTCGGCGAGCCGCTCCACCATGCGGCGGTCCCAGTCCTCGCCGCCGAGCGCGGTGTCGCCGCCGGTCGCCAGCACCTCGAAGACCCCGTTCTCGACGGAGATGATCGAGATGTCGAAGGTGCCGCCGCCGAGATCGAAGACCGCGATCAGCCGCCGCCGATCGCTGACCCGGTGGGCGCCGTAGGCGAGCGCCGCCGCGGTCGGCTCGTTGAGGATGCGGACGACGTCGAGGCCGGCGATGGTGCCGGCGTCGCGGGTCGCCTGCCGCTGCTGCTCGTCGAAGTAGGCCGGCACCGTCACCACCGCGCGGGTGACCGCCTCGCCGAGCGCCGCCTCGGCGAGCGCGCGCATGCGGCGCAGCACGTGCGAGGCGACCTCCTGCGGCGACTTGCCCTGGCCGCCGATGCGGACCCAGGCGTCGCCGTTGGGCGCGGCGACCACGCGGAACGGCGCGCTGCGGGCGAACGACACCACGTCCTCGGCGTTGACCTTGCGGCCGATCAGCCGCTTGGCGCCGTAGATCGTCTGCGACGCGTTGGTCACCGCCTGCCTGCGGGCCGGCACCCCGACCACGACCTCGCCGGTGCCGGTCCACGCCACCACCGACGGCGTGATGCGCTCGCCCTCGGGCGAGACCAGCACGTGCGCCTGCCCACGCTCGTCGAGCGCGGCCACGCACGAGTTGGTCGTGCCGAGGTCGATGCCGATGATGCGGGTCATCGCGTGGTCACTCCTTCTTCCCCATCAGGCGGGACAACAGGCCCTTGCGCTCGTTGGTGGCCAGCCGCCGCATGTCGGCCAGCTCGCGCGCGGCACGTTCGTTGGTCGGGTCGATCTCGAGCACCGCCTCGAAGCGCTGGGCCGCCTCCATGCGGTCGCGCTGGGCCAGCGAGCGCAGGCCCTCGGCGAGCTCGATGCCGGCGCGCGCCTGACGGTCGCCGGGGTTCTTGCGGGCGTAGATCTTGAAGACCGCCAGCGCCTCCTCGTAGCGGCCCGCCTCGAGCAGGCCCTCGGCGGCGCGGAAGTCGGCCTTGTGCTCGTCGGAGACCGGCGCGATCGCCCCGGCGCTGGCCGGGCGGCGCACCGGCTCGCTCGCGATCTTCTGGCTCGGCTGCGGCACCGCCTTGATCGGCCCGCTCGGGATGATCTGGACGTCGCCGGGGATCGGCTCCGGCACCGCGGCGTGGGCCGGCGGCGGCGGGATGGCCGCCGGCGGCATCGAGATCGGCGCCGGCGTGATCGAGCGCTGGGTCGGCGCGACGCCCGAGGCGCGCGCGGCCGGCGAGTCGGCGCGGGTCGGCGCCTCCGCCCGGCTCGGCACCTTCACCGACGCGCGCATGCCGAGCGAGGCGAGCGTGCGCGCGCGGGTCGCGTCGTCGGCGAGGCGGCGGTACGCGTCGCGGATGACGATGAAGATCTCGGCGGCGAGGCTGCGGACCTGCGTCGACGTGTAGCGGGTGTACCGGTCCGGGTGGTAGCGCTTCGTCAGCTCGGCGAACGCGCTGCGCACGGTGGCGGCGTCGGCGTCGTAGGCGACGCCCATGACCTGGAACGGGTTGAGCCGGCGCAGCGACGCCAGCTCGGCGGTGAGGGCGGCGGTCAGCTCGTCCTCCGCCTTCATCAGATCCTGGCTGTCGTCGACGCCGACGTCGGCGGCCGGCTGCGCCGCCGGGGCGGGCGCCGGCGCGGGCGCCTTCTGCGCCGACGCGAGCGCGGTCTCGATCAGCCACAGCGCGCTCTGCGGCAGGGTGGCGAGCTTGATGTCGATGCCGGGGCCCCGGCCGCCGAGGCCGCCGGGCGGCACGTGCTCGACGATCGTGCCGTTGAGGACGATCATCGACTCGGTCGGCAGCGTGAGGTCGATGCGGACCGGCGTGCCGATCGGCGGCGGGCTCGTCGACTTCAGGAAGATCGCGTGACGGGCCAGGTCGCGGCGATAGATGTTCTGCAGTTGCTGCCAGGAGCGGCACTGCAGCTTTATGTTGAGGGGCGCCGTCGACACCGCGTCGGCGCATTATAGGGATGCCGGCGTCGTCTCGGCAACGTCGCGCACCGCGGGTGAAGGTGCTATTGCAGGCCGGCCAGCAGCAGGCGGTACTGGTAGAGGACGCGATCGTGGCGGGCCTTGATCCGCTGCAGGTAGCCGTGCTCGCGCGTGCGCGCCATCGCCGCCTCGGCCTCCTCGTGGATCTGCCCGATCAGCCGCTGCGGGTCCTCGAACGGCTTCGACGCCAGGCCGACCACGCCGAGGTCGGCGGCGCGCGCCGACAGGGTCGGATCGGCCCAGGCGGTGACCAGGAAGGCGGCGAGCGCCGGCCGGTCCTTGCGCAGGCGGCGCACCACCTCGAGGCCGTCGATGCCGGGCAGGCGGAGGTCGACCATGACGAGGTCGAGCGCCTCGCCGCGCTGGGCCATGCGGTCGGCGTGGGCGGTCGCCTCCTCGCCGGTGACGAAGGCGAACGTGGTGAGGCCGGCGTGCTCGAGCTGGTGGACGAGGAAGTCGACGACCTGGCGATCGTCGTCGACGACCATGACGACCGGCGCGCGCTGGCGGTCGATGTCGGCCGGCGCCCCGGTGAAGCCGCCGAGGTCGGCGAGCCGCTTCTCGAGGTCGATCGACCGCCGCTCGGTCTTGACCAGGTCGCGCAGCAGCTCCTCGACGATGCTGTGGAGCTGATCGAGGGCGCGCCGCTGGGTGGTCGCGCGGGCGCGCTCGCGGGCGGCGCGGGCGAGGATCTGGATGGCGGCGTCGATCGAGTCCTGCGCGAGATCGACGAAGGCGATCGCGCCGGCCCGGTGGCAGGTGAGGATGGTGACCGGCGTCGGCCGGGTGGCGATCGCGACCGGCGTCGCGTCGAGGACCTGGTGGACGACCGCCTCGACGCGCTGGGCGATCATCGCCGGCACCGCGTGGCCGTGGTTGGCGTCGTCGACGTCGAGGACGACGACCGCGCTCGGATCGTCGGCGGCGGTGCGGACCGCCTCGTCGAGCTCGGGGAGGACGAGGGTGTCGACGCCGAGGCCGCCGAGGCGCTCGATCAGCTCGCGCAGCATCGCGGCGTGGCCGGGGCCACCGCCGCGCGCCGGCACGAAGATGACCCTGTTGGGCAGCGACGGGGGCAGCGGAGGCATGGGGCGCGCGCGTGCGCCGGTGGATGCTAGATCAATTCCGGCCGGTTCTCCTCGCGTCCGGACGGCGGATGTAGGATGGCCCCGATGATCACCGAGCCCACGGCGGAGTCGCTGTTCCTGCGGGCGTGCCGGCGGCAGCCGGTCGAGCGCACGCCGATCTGGATGATGCGGCAGGCGGGGCGCTACTTGCCGGCGTACCGGGCGGTGCGCGCGCGGGCGTCGTTCCTCGACCTCTGTCACCGGCCCGAGCTGGCCTGCGAGGTGACGCTCCAGCCGATCGCCGAGTACGGCTTCGACGCGGCCATCCTGTTCTCCGACATCCTCATCACGCTGCCGGCGATGGGGCTCGACATCGCCTTCCCCGACAAGGGGCCGGTGATCGGCAACCCGGTGCGCGACCGGGCGGCGATCGACCGGCTGACCGTGCCGGTGGCGGCGGAGCAGCTCGGCTTCGTGCTCGACGCGGTGAGCCTCATCCGGCGCGAGCTGCCGGCGGGCACGCCGCTCATCGGCTTCGCCGGCGCGCCGTTCACGCTGGTGACGTACGCGGTCGAGGGCGGCGGGTCGAAGGAGTACAGCAAGACGAAGGCGCTGCTGTTCGGCGACGAGGCGGGCGCGCACGCGCTGCTCGAGAAGATGGCGGACACGGTGGCGGGCTACCTGATCGCGCAGCTCGAGGCGGGCGCCCAGGCGGTGCAGCTCTTCGATAGCTGGGCCGGGATCCTGTCGCCGGCGGACTTCGAGCGGTACGCGCTGCGGTGGGCGAAGCACGTGATCGATCGGGTGCGCGCGAGCCCGGCCGCCGAGGGGGCGCCGATCATCTACTTCGTCAACGGCTGCGCGCCGTACCTGGCGAGCTACGCGACGTCGGGGGCCGACGTGCTCGGCGTCGACTGGCGGATCGGGATCGACACGGTGCGGTCGGCGGTCGGCGACGGCGTGGCGCTGCAGGGCAACCTGGATCCGGGCGCGCTGTTCGCGCCGGAGGGAGAGCTGCGGCGGCGCGTGATCGACGTGCTCGACCGGGCGGGGCCGCTCGGGCACGTCTTCAACCTCGGGCACGGGGTGCAGCCGGACACGGATCCGGGGCGCGTGCGGGTCATGGTGGAGACGGTCCGCGAGCACCGGGCGAAGGCGAGCGGGTGAGCAAGCTCCGGCGCGGCGCGGGCGCGGCGGTCGCCTTCGGGCTGGCGCTCGGCGCGTGCAGCAGCAAGCCGGCCGTGCACCCGCAGCGCGACGGCGGCGATGCGGGGACGGCCGGGACGACGCCGGCGGTGCCCGCGGTGCCGGTGGGGGGCGATGCCGGCGTCGCGGGCGGCGCGGTCGCCG
>DASZXE010000750.1:0-12628 GCA_035546475.1 Kofleriaceae bacterium | reverse complement strand
TCCGCGTCCACGCGACCGGCGCCGACGGCGGCTACCTGACGCGCGCGCCGGTCGACGCCGGCGGCCGCTTCCTCCTGCGCGTGCCGGCGGCCGGCGCGGTGACGCTCACCGCGGTGACGTCGACCGGCGTCGTCGCGACCTCCGACGTCGCCGACGGCGCGACCACCGCAACGATCGCGCTGCCGCCGCTCGCCGATCTCGTGATCGATCACGTCGTCGACGACGCCGGCGCCACCATCCCGGCGCGCGTGCAGGTGCTGCCGCTCGAGGGCGGCCCGCCGATCGCCGCCATCCCCGACAGCTTCGGCGAGGCGAAGCCGCCCGACGGCCGCCACGTCGTCCACTTCCACGACGGCTCGCCGATGCGGCTGCCGCTCCTGCGCGGCCGCTACCACGTGATCGTCTCGCGCGGCCCCGAGTACGAGCTGTACGAGCGCGACGTCGATCTGTCGAGCGGCGAGCCGGTGACGCTGGCGCCGATGCTCGAGCACGTCGTCGACACCACCGGCGTGCAGTGCGGCGACTTCCACATCCACACGATCCGCAGCAACGACGCCCAGGACGACGCGGTCTACAAGGTGCAGAGCGCGATGTCGGACGGCGTCGAGATCATGCTGCGCTCCGATCACGAGTGGGTCGGCGACTTCCAGCCGCTGATCGAGCAGCACGGCTGGGACCGCTGGGTGATGGGCGTCGGCTCGATCGAGATGACCAGCTTCGAGGTGTGGGGCCACATGGGCGTGTTCCCGGTCACCGCCGACGCCAGCCAGGTCAACGCCGGCGCGCCCGCGTGGCAGACCTTCCCGAGCGCCGCCTCACCCGGCGGCGACGTCGTGACGCTCAATCCGGTCGACGTCTTCAACGCGGTGCGCGCGCGGCCCGAGCACCCGACGATCATCATCAACCACCCGCAGGGCGCGACGAACTACTTCGGCTACGTCGGCCTCGATCCGGCGACGGGGCTCGTCGGCCAGCCGCAGTACTGGGACGACAAGTTCAACCTCGTCGAGGTCTTCAACAACTCCGGCTGGGACCAGAACCGCCCCGGCACGATCGCGAGCTGGTTCGCGCTCCTCAACAGCGGGCGCCACGTCTTCGCGGTCGGCTCGTCGGACAGCCACACCGTGCGCACGTCGCCGGTCGGCTATCCGCGCACCTGCGTGCGCCTCGGCAAGGACGACCCGCGCGAGATCGACGGCGACGCCATCCGCGACCAGCTCGTCCTCGGCCACGCGACGGTGTCGGGCGGCATCTACGTCGACACCGCGGTCGGCCAGGCCGGGCCGGGCGACCTCGCGACCGGCCTCGGCGCGCAGGCCACCGTCGACGTCCGGGTCCAGGCGGCGAGCTGGGTCGACGTCGACACCGTGGAGGTGATCGTCGACGGCGAGACGGTCGCCACCATCCCGGTCACCGACGACGACGCCGACCCGATGAACCCGGCGGTGCGGCTGCACCGGTCGATCCCGGTCGACGTCGCCAGCGGGGGGAGCTGGGTCGTCGTGGCCGCCACCGGCGGTGACGACCTGTCTCCCGTCCATCCGGGCAAGGCCACGTTCGGCGTGGCCAACCCGATCTTCCTGAGTCGCTGACAACCAAAGAAGATCGGGCTCCATACCCAACCCCTCCCCGCAGAAGGCCCAGAAGGCCGCGGGGGCGCGCGGGTGGGCGCGCGGCGCGATCAGAGCTGGACGAACGTCGTCGCCGCGTGGTCGATCGCGAGGCCCATCGTCGGGCTCGCCGAGCTCGACACCGTGAGCGTCTTCGTCAGCACGTTGTCGCCGGTCGACGCGTTCCACACGCCCGTGTTGGCGAACTGGATCGCGTAGCGGTTGTCGGCGGCGATGCGCGACGCCGCGTCTGGCAGGCGGAGCGAGACCGTGTACGTGCCCGCCGCGAGGTTGGCCGGCAGCCGGAGGCTGGCCTTCACCGTCGTCGTCGCGCCGGCCGGCAGCCGGCGGGCGTCGAGCGCCAGGCGCGCGGTCAGGCGCGTCGAGCCGCTGGTGAGCACCACGTCGATCGGCCGCTGGTTCATCGGGATCGAGTAGCCGCGGTTCTTGATGTCGACCTCGAGGCCGAGCACGCCGCCGGGCGCGACCTTCGGCGTGTAGGCGACGCGGGTCATGACGAACCGGTAGCCGAGCAGCCGGTGGATCGTGCTGTCGCAGCCCTGGTCGACCCAGCCATTGATGACCGCGCCCTGGTACTCGCGGTTGAGATAGGCGAAGTGCATGCGCGCCATCTCGGCCATCGCCGCGCTGCAGCTCGTGCGCGCGGTGTAGACGGCGCAGGTCTCGCCGCCGTCGGGCGCGAACGCGCTGTCGGTGGCGGTGTACGACTCCCAGGTGGCGGCCGGCGAGACGTACGTGCCCATGTCCGTGTCGCTGGCGAGGAAGCAGTCGTTGTGGTGGCCGATGCGCGACTTCGACGAGCCGTTGAACGCCTCGGCCGAGGTGAGCGCGCCGGCGCGGAACGCGTTCTTGAAGTCCGGGCGGCGGACATCGACGGAGCGCGAGCTCGGCAGCGCGGTCAGGAGCGCGGTCAGCACCTGGTTGTGCGCGGAGGCGGTGTCGTTGCCGTTCGTCGAGCCGTGCCACTCGCCCCAGGCGCCGATGAAGCCGGCCTGGACGACGGCGATCACGTCGTAGTTGTCGCGGAGGACCGGCGTGAGCTGCGTGATGTGCGAGAGGATCCGCGACAGCGGGGCGTCGGCGCCGCCGCTATTGTCGTAGCGGAACCGGACGATGAGCTTGATGCCGGCGGCGCGCGCCTTCGCGAAGCCGGTGTTGAGCGAGGTGAGGAGTGACGCGGGGAGCGGGGCATTGCGATAGGCGCCCAGCTCGACCAGCGCGATGGCCATCGTGTAGCCGGCATTGCGCAGCGAGGTCGCGTCACCGGCGGCGACCAGGTTGTAGCCCTTGTAGAAGCCGCGCTCGGGGTTGGGGAAGTCGGCCAGCGACTCGGTCGGCGCGATGCCGACCATGCCGCCCGGGACGGTCACCTCGGCGTCGACCTCGCCGATGCCGTCGTCGCGGTCGTCCCAGAGGGCGTCCTCGGAGTCCGCGCAGCCGACGAAGGCCAGCGCGAGGGAGGCGAGGAGGAGGAGCACGATGCTTCGCTTCGTTCGCATGGAGCGAGCACTCTAGGCTCGCGAGATCCTCCAGCAACGGTATGAATTCGCGCAAAGCCGAGCAGGTGAACCTACTCGGCCTCGCATCGTCGACCTGTCGAGTCGGCGACTTGCACCGTCGAGGCAGACTCGCGATCTCCGCAAATGCGCGTCAATCTCCAGTTCAGCGGTGAAGATTTTCGACGCGGCTGTAGTCAGTGAGCGGCCGTCGCGGCGGTGAACGCCGGTTCCGCCGGCGGCGGCGCTGCGTGATCGGCGGTCATCGCCGCCGCGGCGGCGCCGCCGGTGAGCGTCTGGCGGAGCGCGAGGACGGCGACGACGAGGAGCAGGAGGCCGCTGCCGGCGACCGCGCCCATCGCGCCGGCGAGCGAGAGGTGGAAGTGGGCGGCGACCGCCGGGACCAGCGACGGCACGAACGCCGACAGCAGGGCGCCGGCGTGGTAGACGAGGCCGATCGCGCGGGCGCGGATGCGCTCGTCGAAGAGGCTGGTGAGCAGGATCGGCGTGACGCCCGAGTAGCCGACGCCGAGCGCGCCGCCGAGGATGGCGCCGAGCCAGCTCAGCCCGCCGACCTGGCCGAGGAAGAGCGGCAGCGCGGGCAGCATCAGCGCCGCCGGCACGACGAGCGCGACGATGACGCCGCGTCGGGCCGCGATCGCGCCCGCCGCGATCACGCCGCCGAGCATCCCGGCATTGAACAGGATGACGTGGAGGAACGCGCGCTGCGCCGAGAAGTGGCGCTCCCCGATGAGCATCATCGGGTAGTGCACCGTCATGCCGTAGTAGACGACGAAGCCGAGCGCCATCACCAGCGAGCCGAGGACGAGCATGCGGAGGACCGCCGGGGCGAGCAGCTCGCGCGAGCTCGCCCGGGTGGCCGCGGCCGGGCGGCTGTGGGTCGCCGGGACCATCCAGCGGATCGGCAGCACGAGCAGGGCAGGGACCGCGGCGAACAGGAACAGCGGGCGCCAGCCCCAGGCGGGCACGACGAAGTAGGCGGTGAGCGCGGCGAGCAGGAAGCCGACCGGCCAGCCGGCCTGCAGCAGGCCCGACGCGAGGCGGCGGCTGCGCGCCGGCCAGCTCTCCATCGCCATCGCGGTGCCGGCGGTCCACTCGGCGCCCATGCCGAAGCCGAAGATCGTTCGCAGGACGAGGATCGCGGTGAACGAGGGCGCGAAGTAGATGGCGGCGTCGAAGACCGCCAGCCACACGAGCGAGATCATCAGCGGCAGCTTGCGGCCCCAGCGATCGGCCATCCAGCCGGCCGCGTAACCACCGGCGAGGCGGACGAGCAGCGTGAGCGTCAGCGACCCGGAGACGGCGGCGACGCCGACGTGGAACTCCTTCGCGATGTGGCGCATCACGAGGATGAAGACGGTCGTGTCGAAGGCGTCGAGCACCCAGCCGACCCAGGCGGCGACGAACGTCCCCCACTGCGCGCGCGTCGGCTCCTTCCACCACGGCGTCGGCTTGTCCATGGGCCACCGTGTAGCCGATCCGCGCCGTGCGATGCAAGCTGGATTTGTTGCGACGCAACAAGACCGGATGAGATGCGTTTAGTTACGATATGTTAGAGTGACGCGATGCGGTCAGATGGTGTTGCGATGCGAGCGGAGGCTCGCGGCCGCGCGACGGTGACGGTGGCCTCGGAAGCCAGCGCCGCGCGCCCTCCGCCCTGGCCCGCCGCGTGCAAACCGCCGTTGTCGTGCTCACGACCGATCCCGGCCTGCGCCCACCGCCTCGCCGCAGGCACGACCACGATCTGCAGGCGGTCCGCTCGATCGCCCTCGATCTCGCCGCGAGCCTCGGCGCCGCCGACCGCTACCAGCGGCTCATCGACGCGGTCGTCCGCGTCATCCCCGCCGATTCCGCGGCCTTGCTGCGGCTCGACGGCGACGCGCTCGTCCCGCTCGCGGTCCACGGCCTCGTCCCCGAGGCGATGACCCGCCGCTTCGCCGTCGCCGAGCACCCGCGGATCGCGCAGATCCTGCAGCACGACGGCCCGCGCCGCTTCGGCGACAGCCCGCTGCCCGACCCGTTCGACGGCCTCATCCTCCACGATCGGTTCAGCGTCGCGCGCGTCCACGCCTGCATGGGCCGCCGCCTCCAGGTCGAGGGCACGACGATCGGCCTGCTCGCCGTCGACGCCGTCGACCCGCGCGCGTTCGACCACATCGTCGACGAGCTGGTCGACACCGTCGCCGCGCTCGCCGCCGCGGCGATCCGCACGTCGGCGCTGGTCGCCGCGTTCGAGCGCGATGCCGCCCACAGCGACCTGGTCGCCCGCCAGCTCGTGCGCGACGCCGAGCACGGCCGCGGCCAGCTCCTCGGCGGGTCGCCCGAGATCCGCGCGCTGCGCGACGAGATCTCGCTGTCCGCCCGCACCGATCTCGCCGTGCTGATCACCGGCGAGACCGGCGTCGGCAAGGAGCTCGTCGCCGGCGCGATCCACGCCGAGAGCGGCCGCGCCGACGCCCCGCTCATCCACGTCAACTGCGCGGCGCTCCCCGAGTCGATCGCCGAGAGCGAGCTGTTCGGCCACGTGCGCGGCTCGTTCACCGGCGCGGTCGAGCACCGCGCCGGCAAGTTCGAGGTCGCCGACCGCGGCACCCTGTTCCTCGACGAGGTCGGCGAGCTGCCGCTGTCGATCCAGCCCAAGCTCCTGCGCGTGCTGCAGTCCGGCGAGATCCAGCGGGTCGGCTCCGATCGCGCGATCGTCGTCGACGTCCGGGTGATCGCCGCGACCAACCGCGACCTCGCCGCCGAGGTGGCCGCCGGTCGCTTCCGCGCCGACCTCTTCCACCGCCTGAACGTCTACCCGGTCGCGGTGCCGCCGTTGCGGGTGCGAGGCGACGACGTCGCCATCCTCGCCGGCCACTTCCTCGACGTGGCGCGCGCGCGCCTCGGCCTCGGTCCGGTCACCCTGCCGTCGTCGGCGCGCGCGGCCCTGTGCGCGCACGACTGGCCCGGCAACGTCCGCGAGCTCGAGCACACGCTCACGCGCGCGGCGCTGCGCGCGGCCGGCGTCACCCGCCGCGCGCCGGTCGTCGTCGACGTCGCGCAGCTCGGGCTCGCCGCGCCGCCCGCAGCCGCCGCCGGTGACGACGCCGCCGACCTCTCGCCGCTCGAGGCCGCCGTCGACGAGTTCAAGCGCCGCCGCATCCAGGCCGCGGTCGCCGCCAGCGGCGGCAACTGGGCGCGCGCCGCCCGCCGCCTCGGCCTCGATCGCGGCAACCTCCACCGCACCGCGCATCGCCTCGGCCTCAAGACCTCGCCGGGCTGACGCGCCGCCCGCGCCACCGCCGCTTCCGGCAACGCCTGCACACGCGATCGCCGCGCGCGCGAATCCTGCGCGATCCGCCCCGCTCGCCGGCCGCCGTGATACCCGATCGCTCACCATGAGCGACGCGATGATCGCGGCGCGCGGCCTGGCGCGCACGTTCAAGGCCCGGGGCAAGCAGCCGCCGGTCGAGGCGGTCCGCGGCATCGACCTCGACGTCGCCGCCGGCGAGATCGTCGGGCTGCTCGGGCCCAACGGCGCCGGCAAGACGACGACGCAGCGGATGCTGGCGACGCTGCTCGAGCCGACCGCCGGCGAGGCGACCGTCGCCGGCTGCGACCTGCGCCGCGATCCGGTCGGCGTGCGCCGCCAGCTCGGCTACGTGTCGCAGAGCGGCGGCACCAACCCGTCGGCCAAGGTCGACGAGGAGCTGACGACGCAGGCGGAGCTGTACGGCCTCACCCGCGCGAAGGCGGCCGCGCGCGCGAAGGCGCTGCGCGCCACGCTCGACCTCGCCGACCTCGGCGACCGCCTCATCAAGACGCTGTCGGGCGGGCAGCGCCGCCGCCTCGACATCGCGCTCGGCCTCATGCACGAGCCGCGGCTGGTCTTCCTCGACGAGCCGTCGACCGGCCTCGACCCGACGAGCCGCGCCAACCTGTGGACTCACATCCGCTCGCTGCGCGACCGCCACCAGGCGACGATCCTGCTGACGACCCACTACCTCGACGAGGCCGACGCGCTCTGCGACCGCATCCTCATCATCGATCACGGCAAGATCGTCGCCGCCGGCACGCCCGAGGCGCTCAAGCGCCAGATCTCCGGCGACCTGGTGACGTTCGAGGTCGACGACGTGGCGCGCGCGACGTCGCTGCTCGGCGCGCGGCCCGAGGCGCGCGACGTGACGCCGGTCGAGCGCGGCCTGCGGGTGACGGTCGACCACGGCGAGGCGCAGGCGCTGCCGCTCATGCGCGCGCTCGAGGACGGCGGCGTCAAGGTCGGCTCGCTCAACATCGCGCGGCCATCCCTCGACGACGTCTTCCTCACCCTCACCGGCCGCTCGCTGCGCGACGCCCCCGAAGCCTGACGGAGTCCCCATGCTGCGCACCGCGATGATCACGTTCCGCTACCAGATGCGCCTGCTCCTGCGCGAGCCGATCTGGATCATCATCGTCATGATCCAGCCCTTGCTCTACCTGGCGCTGTTCGCGCCGCTCTTGAAGCCGCTCGCGAACCGGCAGGGCTTCCCGCCCGGCGACGCGTGGCAGGTCTTCGTCCCCGGGCTGCTCATCCAGCTCGGCATCTTCGGCAGCATGTTCGTCGGCTTCGGCATCATCGCCGAGATCCGCTGGGGCACCGTCGAGCGCATGCGCGTCACGCCGGCGAGCCGCCTCGGCCTCCTCCTCGGCCGCATCATCCGCGACACCCTGGTCCTCCTCGTCCAGGCGGCGCTGCTGACGGTGATCGCGGTCGCCTTCGGCCTGCGCGTCCCGCTCGCCGGCGCGGCGATCACCGTCGGCATCGTCGGCCTGCTCGGCATTTCGCTGTCGTCGCTGTCGTACGCCGCCGGTCTCTGGCTCAAGAGCGAGGACGCGCTCGCGCCGCTGCTCAACATGGTCTCCGTCCCCGTGCTGCTTCTGTCCGGCATCCTCCTGCCGATGACGCTCGCGCCGCGCTGGCTGCGCGACGTCGCCAGAGCCAACCCGTTCTTCCACGTCGTCAACGGCGCGCGCGCCGCCTTCCGCGACGATCTCGGCAACAGCTCGCTCGTCGTCGGCCTCATCGCCGCCGCCGCGCTCGCCCTCCTCGGCCTCCTCGTCGCCAACCGCACCTTCCAGCGCGAATCCGCCTGACCCGCCCCGCCGCGCCCTCGCGACGAGCGCACCGGCCATCGATCACGAACCGCGCGCCGGCGGCGGCCGTATCATCGGCGCCGCGGCGATGAGCGAGCTGGAGCTGCGAGGCTGGAGGGACGGAGACGCGGGGGCGGCGGCGGAGCTGGCGCGGCGGTACTTCGCGCCGGATCCGCCGTGGCGAGATGGGGCGGAGGCGAGGGCGCAGTTGACCGCGGACGCGCTCGGGCGCGGTGCCCATGTGCGAGTGGCGGAGCGCGGTGGGCGGGTGGTCGGCGTCGGTGGGTACGTCGCGGCGCCACCGTGGCTGTACCTGTGGCCGGTGATGGCCGACGATGGCGAGGCGGCGGGCGCGCTGCTCGAGGCGCTCGTGGCGGCGGGGGCAGGGGGCGGCGAGAGGATCGAGCGGGCGCGGGTGAGCGTGCGCGCGATCGAGCCGGGCAAGGAGGCCGCGGTGGTGGCGCGCGGCTATCAGCGATCGATCGAGTTCGTGGAGGTTGTCCGGCAGGCGGACAAGATGGTCCGGCAGGCGGACAAGGTGGGAGTCGGGACCGCCGCGGCCGCGGGGCTCGAGCGGCGCGCGGGTGCCGCGATCGACCGGCGCGCGATGCACGCGACCCACGAGCGCAGCTTCGCGGAGATCGCGAACACCGCGCCGATGTCGGAGGCGGACTTCGACCGGTTGCTCGACGGTGCGGCGGCGTGGCCGGAGGCCACCGCGGCCTGGTTCGCCGCGGACGGGACCTGCGCAGGCTTCGTCATCGGCCTTCGCCACCCCGACCATGGCGTCGTCGAGGCGATCGGCGTGCATCCGGCGTTCCGGCGGCGCGGGCTGGCGGCGGCGATGCTCGAGCACCTGCTCGCGGCCGCCGCCGAGGCGGAGCTCCCCGAAGTGCGCGCGATGATCGCCGGCAACAACGCCGGTTCGCTGGCGCTCCACGCGGCCGCCGGCTTCGTCGAGCGCGCGCGCAAGCAGCTCTGGGATCTGGACCTGACGGCGCGCTGACGCGGACGCGGCGCGCGCCGGTCAGTTGCCGGTGGCGAAGCCGCGGCTGCGGCCGATGAGCACCGAGCTCACCGTCTGCGCCTCCACGACCGCCGCCGAGCGGCCGAGCAGCTTCAGCGCGCCGCCCGCGCGGTCGGCGTCCGTCTGGAAGCCCCAGGCCTGGATCGTGCCCTCCGCGCCGTCCGGCACCGCGCCGATCAGCATGAAGCGGCCGTCCTGGTTCGTCTGCGTCCGGACCTCCTGGCGCACCGGGATGTCGTTGTTGGTCGCCGCCGAGAAGTAGTACGTCTCGCCGCCCGGCCAGTGCGCGACGAACTGCGACGACGTCGACAGCGCGACGATCGCCCCCGACACCTGCCGGCCCTGGCAGTCGCGCACCTCGCCGACGATGAGGCCGGTGTCCGGATCGGCCTGCACGCCGACGAGGCCGGGCAGCGTCCGCGCGGTCTGCTCGGTCATCAGCGGCGGATCGAACGTCGCGATCGCGAACGACCCGAGGTAGCGATCGATCGCGATCGTCTTGCGCGCGCCCATCAGCGTCTGCGTGAACCGCAGCCGGGTCGCGCCTTCGGGCAGCGCGGGCACCGTGATGCGGTAGGTGCCGCGCGTGCCGCCGTTCATCGCCGTCGACGACGTCGCGCTCGCCAGCGTCATGCCGCCGGCGCTGACGTCGATCGTGACGCCGCCCACGCCCTGGTTGCTCGCGTAGTCGCGCACCGTGCCGGTCAGCGTGTAGCCGCTGTCGGGCAACGTCTCCGCCGGCGGGTTGGTGACGCACGACCAGTCGGCCGCGCCGAGGTCGGTCCAGCCGCCGTTGGAGCGCACGTTGGCGTGCGCCGTCGAGGTCGGCGTCACGAAGCCACCGTTGGGCGGCGGCGTCGGCGGCGCGTCGGGCTCGCCGGCGTCGATGGCCTCCTGCGCGTCGACGTCGACGCGCGCGTCGGGCAGGCCCGGGTTGCCATCGGGCGGCGCGAGGTCGTCGCTGTCGCCCGAGCGGAAGTATAGGTCGCAACCGGCGATCGGCAGGAGCGCGAGACAGGCCAGCGTGCGCAGGCGCGAGGCGAACGGCATGGCCGCGACTATACGCCCGTGCCCCACGGCCGATCACCGCGCCGGTGTGACGGCGGTCGCAGCCGTCGGTGTGCACCGGCCGTGCATCCGCGCGCCTCTCACGGAGCTGGCGACCTCGCGAGCCGACGGTCAGGATCCGATCGTCCCGACCGCGTCGCCGACACGGCCGCGCCGATCGCCGCCGCGCAGCGGCGGGCGAGGCCGATGTGGCGGACCGGCGACGGATCCGGCGGCCGGCGGCCGATGCGGCGAGCGCGGCCTTCTGCGGGGAGGGGTTGGGTATGGAGCCAGATCCTGATGCGAACGATGCGGCCGTGCGCAGGCTGATCATCGCGCGCCGCGCCGACCGCGAGCCCGACGCGAGAGGCCCGCCTGGCGCCCGCTCACAGGCCGAGCTGCTTCGCGATGATCACCTTCATGATCTCGTTCGTGCCGGCGTAGATGCGCTGCACGCGCGCGTCCATGAACGCGCGCGCGACCGGGTACTCGAGCATGTAGCCGTAGCCGCCGAAGAGCTGCAGGCAGGCGTCGATCACCTCCTGCGCCGTGTCGGTCACCCACCACTTCGCCATCGAGCACTCGGTCACCAGGTACTTGCCGGCCACGTGCTGGCGCACGACCTCGTCGACGAACACGCGCGCGACCTGCGCCTTCGTCGCGCACTCGACGAGCTGGAACTGCGTGTTCTGGAAGCGCGCGATCGGCTTGCCGAACGCGTGGCGCTCCTTGCAGTAGGCGACCGTGTCCTTCAGCACCTGCTCGGCGCCGGCGACCGCGCCGATCGCGACGCACAGCCGCTCCTGCTGCAGCTTGTTCATCAGCATCATGAAGCCGCCGCCCTCGACGCCGAGCCGGTTGGCGACCGGCACGCGGCAGTCCTGGAAGAACAGCTCGCTCGTGTCCTGCGCCGCCATCCCCATCTTGTGCAGCTTCTTGCCCTTCACGAAGCCGGGCCGGTCCGCCTCGACGACGACGAGCGAGATGCCCCGGTGCGCGTTCGCCGGATCGGGGTCGGTCTTGACCGCGACGACGACGAGGTCGCAGAGCTGGCCGTTCGAGATGAACGTCTTCGAGCCGTTGAGGACGTAGTCGTCGCCGTCCTTCACCGCGGTCGTCTTGATGGCGGCGAGGTCGCTGCCGGTGCCGGGCTCGGTCATCGCGAGCGCGGTGACCAGCTCGCCCGACGCGCAGCCGGGCAGCCAGCGCGCGCGCTGCTCGTCGGTGCCGAACGAGTGCAGGTAGGGGACGATGATGTCCGAGTGGAGCGCCATCGCGAACCCGCTCTCGTACGCGCGCGCGAGCTCCTCCATCACGATCACCGAGCAGAGCCAGTCGGCGCCGGGGCCGCCCCACTTCTCCTCGAGCCACGGGCAGAGGAACCCGGCGGCGCCGGCCTTGCGCCACACGTCCCGGTCCACCTGGCCCGCCTCGGCCCAGCGCGGCTGGTGCGGGCGGACCTCCTGGTCGAGGAACTGCCGGAACGACTGGCGGAAGAGCTCGTGCTCCGACGAGAAGAGCGTGCGGTCCATGCGGAGTACGTAACAGAAACGGCGGCCGGGTGGCCGCCGTCTGGCTCACGCGGGCTTGCTGCCGCGGGGCTGCGCTCAGCCGCGGTCGGGCTTGGCGATCGCGCCGATCGAGCCGACCAGGCCGGCGACGAACGCGAGCATCATGAGCTTCGCGCCGATCGCGCCGTTGTCGCCGAAGCTGAGGTGGATCTTCTTGAAGGCCGCCCAGCCGATGAACGTCGCGACGACGAAGAGCAGCGTCGTGACCACCGCCAGGCCGCGCCCGAACTTGCCGGTGCTCATGGCGAGGCCGCCGATCAGCGCCGCCGGGATCATGGTGACGAGGATGATGATCGGGTGCGGGAAGCCGAGCTCCTTGAACGTGCTGTGCGCCTTCCAGAGGGTCAGGGTTTCGCTGCCCGCCTTGAAGTAGGGCAGGGCGAACACCCCGAGGATGGCGATGACGGCGGCGGCGAGGACGAGGATCTTGGCAGGCTTCATGACGGTCTCCGTTGCTTGGGTTCTTGTTGGCCGCCGCCTTGTGCAGCCTCGATGCCAGCGGCAAATCCGCGGATCGCCGTCGACAGCCGGCGCGCAGCGGGTCGGCGCGAACCCGGCGGCGCGGGTGGCTGGGTCCGTCCGAACCCGACGGTCGACCGCGCGGCCTGCCGGCGCATCACCCGCGGATCTCTCTCGCCGGCCCACGCACCGCCACATCGGTCGCAGCTGGATCTGGCTCCATACCCAACCCCTCCCCCGCAGAAGGCCGCGCTCGCCCCA
>DASZXE010000749.1:0-2337 GCA_035546475.1 Kofleriaceae bacterium | reverse complement strand
AGCGCGGCGACCGTCGGCGGCCGGTTCGCGGCGCGCGTCGACAGCGCGCGCGCCAGCTCGCCGTCGAGCGCGGGCGGCACCGCCGCGAGGTCCGCGAGCCGCGCCGGGTTGAGGCGCACCTCCGGATCGATGCAGTCGGCCCACGGCAGGCGCCCCGCGATCATCGCGAACAAGGTCACCGCGAGCTCGTAGACGTCGGTGCCGATGGTGGCGGGCTGGCCGAAGAACCGCTCCGGCGCCATGTACGCGGGCGTGCCGCGCACGATGCCGGTCTGCGTCGGCGCGACCTCGCCGCGATCCATCGCGCGCGCGATGCCGAAATCGAGGAGCACGGCGTGCTCGCGCGCGCCGTCGCTGACGAGCATCACGTTCTCCGGCTTGAGATCTCGGTGTAACAAACCGCGCGCGTGCATCGCGCTCACCGCGTCGGCGAGCTGCACGAAGAACGCGATCGCGTCGGGCAGCGGGACGGCCGCGCGCGACAGCCGCGTGGCCAGCGCTTCCCCCCGCAACAGCTCCATCGCCAGGTACGGGCGACCCTCGGGAAGAGTCCCAGCCGCCAGAACTTTCACCACCCCGGGGTGAGTGATCTCCATCAGGAGGCGGGCCTCGGCCAGGAAGCGATCCCGCTCGCTGGCGGGCAGCTCGGCCCGCATGACCTTCAGCGCGACCTGCCGGTGACCCCAGCGCGCGTCGTAGACGGTGCCGCTGCCACCCTCCCCGAGGACGCCGACCAGCGTGAATTCCCCGACGACGTCGGGGCGCGGCTCGGGGTTCGGGTCGGTCACCAGGGGGCCGAGTGTATCGATCGGGCGGCGGCGATCAACGGGAGGTTGCGGGCGCCGGCATCAGGGGGGCTCGGAGGTCGAGCCCGCCTTCGTCGGAGGGAAAAGACCTGCGTCAACATGACTATTCGTATCACCCTAGAGGTGTGATACCGTACACGACTGGGCGCTCAACAGACGTGATAAGAGGTTAAGTGTCAATGATCCGAGTCGTCATCGCAGAGGACCACACCCTGTTCCGTGAGGCCCTGGTCAAGATGCTCTCCGAGAGCAGAAAGATCGACGTCGTGGGCGAGGCCGCGACGGGGGCGACCGCCGTTTCGCTCACGAAGCGGCACAAACCCGATGTGCTCCTCCTCGACGTCACCATGCCCGAGAAGGACGGGCTGCAGGCGCTGGCCGAGCTGGTGCAACTGCACGTCCCCACGAAGGTGCTCGTCCTCACGATGCACGAGGACGAGGCCCATGGCGTCCGCGCCATGCGCGCCGGCGCCGCAGGGTTCATCCGCAAGTCGGCGAACCTCGACGAGCTCCTGGCGGCCATCGACAAGGTCCACAAGGGCGAGCAGGTGGTGCCGAACGAGATCCTGGCCGCGCTCAACCGCAAGCGGAGCGAGCACCCGGCCCAGATCCTGTCGCAGCGCGAGTTCCAGGTGATGAGCTACCTGGCGGCAGGCAAGACGAACCGCGAGATCGCCGACACGCTGTCGATCAGCGTCAAGACCGTGGATACACACCGCGGCCACGTGCTGAAGAAGCTTCGGCTCCGTAACAACTCGGACATCACGCGCTTCGCCATCTCGAACGGCCTGATCCCGGTCTGACCGCGCGCGACCGACGGCAGCGGGGAGAACGCGGTCGCGCGCGGTCAGCAACCAGGCTTGTCTCGCAGCGCCCACGCGGCGCGCCCTGCGGCGTCTTGCAGGCCGATCGGCCTCGACGCTGCGGCCTCTGGGCTCGGCGGCGGCCCGCGGCCTCGCGCGTTGGGCCGGCGGTTCGCGATCGCTCCGGCCTTTGCCAGCGGCGCGTCGCCGGCGCGCCGCCGTCGGCTCGGCCGCCACGCCAGCGGTCTCGCTCGCGGCCTCTTGGCGATGCACCGGCGTGCGCCTGGGCCCGGTCCTCGCTGCCATGGCGCTTGACGCGGCGCCGCAACCGCGGCCGTGAGAGTGGTCGGCACGCTGCGCGATCGTGAACGCCCGCGGCCTCTGCGATCGGCCTCGCCGACACCGCCGCGTTGATCCGGCGGACTCATCGTCGCGTCGTTGCGCCCGGGTCGTCGCGAGGGTCCACCGTCGCTCGCGCGTCGAGGCAGTCGCGAGCGTCCGGCCTTTGCCATTCGTCGTGCAGCGTGCCGCGACGGCGCTCGCGCTCGCCGCGCGCTCGCCGTCGAACGGCGACCGTGGGCGCGTGATGACGAGCGGTGACCGGCGCGTCGGTCGTGGGCAGAGTGCCCGCGCGGTTCGTCGTCACCGGAGCGCGGTGATGACGAGCGGTGACCGGCGCTGCGGTCGTGGGCGGAGTGCCGGCGCGGTGCGTCGTCACCGGAGCGCGG
>DASZXE010000748.1:0-4409 GCA_035546475.1 Kofleriaceae bacterium | reverse complement strand
GAGCCGTCGCGCGCGTGGCCGTACAGCACCGCCGCCACCGACGACGTCAGCACGACCCGCTCCACGCCCTCGGCGACCGCCGCCCGCAGCACGCGCAGGGCGCCGTCGCGCGCGGGGACGATCAGCTCCTGCGGATCCTTCACCGCCTTCGCCGGCAGCGGCGACGCGACGTGCAGGACGAACCGGCAGCCGCGCACCGCCTCCGCCCAGCCGTCGTCCTTCGTCAGCTCGGCGGCCACCAGCTCGAGCCGGTCGACGCCGCGCGTGTGCGCGCCGATCACCTTCTTCACGTCGGCGGCGCGCGCGAGCGAGCGGATCGTGCCGCGCACCCGGTAACCGGCCTCCAGGAGCCCGACGATGATGTGCTGGGCGATGAAGCCCGACGCGCTGGTGACGAGCACGGTGGTCTCGGCGGGGACGATCGGCGCCTGGCTCATGGCGCCGACTATCGCGCTGCCTACGCCGCCTTGTCGATGTGCGCGAGCTTGCCGGCGAGCGGCAGCCGGTAGAAGCGGCGCAGCTCGGCGAGCATGTCGACGACGCCGCGCCGCTGCACGAACCGCCGCTCGAGCGACGCCGCGTAGCTGCGCGCGTTCTGGTTGGCCGCCCGGTAGCGGTCGCGCTCGTCGGCGTCGAGGTCCTCCTCGAAGACGCAGTCGTCGTAGAGCCGCCGCCGCCAGCCCGGGCTCGCCGCCGGCGCGCCGTCGGACGCGAGCAGGCAGACGACGTACTTGTCGACCTCGGCCTGCAGCTCGAGCTCGAGCGCCGACACCGGCCGCTCGCGCTGCGCGCACACGACGGTGTAGACGAAGTGCGAGACGCCCTCGAGCGCGTAGAGGAACGCGCCGAGGTTGTGATCGTCGAGCGCGTGGCCGGGGTCGCGCGCCGCCAGCCGGTCGAGCGCGGCGGCGTCGACGTAGAGCGCGAGGTCGACGCCGTCGTCGGCCTCGGAGACCAGGAGCTGCTCGCGGGCGGGCCGCGCCGACGTCAGCCGGTCGCGCGCGCGCTGGTCGACGACGAACTCCTCGACGGCGACGCCGGTCGCGAGCCGGTAGACCCGCTCGAGGCCGCGCTGGATCCGCCCGAGGACGCTGGCGGCGCTCACTGGATCGTCGCGCTCGGATCGACCATGACGCCCAGCGCCCGCAGCTTCTTCTCGATCCACGCGTCGCGGCTGCGCAGCCAGTGCTGGTAGAGCTTGACGACGTCGCAGCCGGCGAAGTCGACGCGGCGCCGCACGCCGGCCAGCACCTCGACGAACGCCGGGAAGTTCGCCGACAGCTCGCGATAGACGTCGGTCAGCGTGCCGTTCAGCGAGCCGGCGAGCTCGCTGTACGCGCCGCGGCCGAGCCCGATGTAGTAGTCGGCGTCGACCAGCTTGCGGTTGAGCGACTCGTTGAAGAAGCCGGCCACGTAGAGCGAGGTGTCGCCGACCTCCTTCAGCCCCTTCACCCGGTCCGCCGGCTCCGCCGCGCGCGCGTGCGCGAGCTTCATCGCCAGCGGCTCGTCCGGGAGGCGGGCGCGGGTGAAGTCGCCCATCAGGCTGACCAGGTACCAGCCGGCCGGCTCGGTCGCGTCGACCCCGGCCGCCTGCATCTCCTCGGTCACCACCTCGTAGAAGAACCCGTCCACCGAAGCATGCGCGAGTACGTCCATGTTTTCGTTATCGGCGAGCGGCGGCCACGTGCAAGTTCCCGGGGCATTCCGGCGGCTTGGATGGCCGGCTCGACCGTGTATGGCGGTGTAGGCGACGCGCGCGGCGGCGGCCCGGGCAGCGATCGACGGACGCCAACGAATTCGGCCCTGTGGCCCCTTGCGGCCCGAGCGCCCGGGCTTAGTATGCCGGCCGTTAGCACTCGCGCCGGTCGAGTGCTAACAAACCGCCGGGCGACGACGCCTCATCACGCGCCGGTCGCCAACCGAACCCGCACCCCGCACCGAGAGGAATCGACCATGAACGTCCGTCCGCTCCAGGACCGCCTGCTGGTCCGCCGCGTCGAGGAACAGGAGAAGACCAAGGGTGGGATCATCATCCCCGATGCCGCCAAGGAGCGTCCGCTCGAAGGCAACGTGATCGCGGTCGGCGCCGGCAAGCGCCTCGAGGACGGCACGCTCGTCGCTCTCGACGTCAAGCCGGGCGACCGGGTGCTGTTCGGCAAGTACAGCGGCACCGAGATCAAGGTCGACGGCGTCGATCACATCATCCTGCGCGAGGAAGAGATCCTCGGCATCCTCGAGTAGCTCGGGCCTGCTCGTCGCGCCTCGCGCGACTCGGCGCGTCGGCGTGTCGGCGTGTCGGCGGCGGGATGCCCCCGGCTCGCCGCGCGCCCGGCCCTCTCCCCTTTTCTTCCCACCGTCACGAACACGGAGACACATCAATGGCTGCCAAGGACATCATCTTCGACGAGCGCGCCCGCGCCAACATCATGAAGGGCGTCGACACCCTGGCCAACGCGGTCAAGGTCACCCTCGGGCCGCGCGGCCGCAACGTCGTCATCGAGAAGTCGTGGGGCGCCCCCACGGTCACCAAGGACGGCGTCACCGTCGCCAAGGAGATCGAGCTCGAGAACAAGTTCGAGAACATGGGCGCGCAGATGGTGAAGGAGGTCGCGTCCAAGACCTCCGACAACGCCGGCGACGGCACCACCACCGCGACCGTGCTCGCCCAGGCGATCTTCCGCGAGGGCTCGAAGCTCGTCGCGGCCGGCCACAACCCGATGGAGCTCAAGCGCGGCATCGACCTCGCGGTCGCGCGCGTGATCGAGCACCTGAAGAGCCAGTCGAAGGAGACGAAGAACCACAAGGAGATCGCCCAGGTCGGCACCATCTCCGCCAACGGCGAGGCCGCGATCGGCGACATGATCGCCGAGGCGATGGAGAAGGTCGGCAAGGAGGGCGTGATCACGGTCGAGGAGGCCAAGACCCTGAGCAGCGAGCTCGACGTGGTCGAGGGCATGCAGTTCGACCGCGGCTACCTGTCGCCGTACTTCGTGACCGACGGCGAGCGGATGGAGGCGGTGCTGCAGGACGCGTTCATCCTCACGCACGAGAAGAAGATCTCGAACATGAAGGAGCTGTTGCCGCTCCTCGAGCAGGTGGCGAAGAGCTCGCGCCCGCTGCTCATCATCGCCGAGGACATCGACGGTGAGGCGCTGGCGACCCTGGTCGTCAACAAGCTGCGCGGCACGCTGCACGTGTGCGCGGTGAAGGCGCCCGGCTTCGGCGACCGCCGCAAGGAGATGCTGAAGGACATCGCGGTCCTCACCGGCGGCCAGGCGGTCACCGAGGACCTCGGCCTCAAGCTCGAGAACCTGACCCTCAACGACCTCGGCACCGCCAAGCGGGTCACGGTCGACAAGGACAACACCACGATCGTCGACGGCGCCGGCAAGAAGGCCGACATCGACGCCCGGGTGAAGACGATCCGCCGCCAGGTCGAGGAGACCACGTCGGAGTACGACCGCGAGAAGCTGCAGGAGCGGCTGGCCAAGCTGGTCGGCGGCGTCGCCGTCATCAAGGTCGGCGCGGCGACCGAGGTCGAGATGAAGGAGAAGAAGGCGCGCGTCGAGGACGCGATGCACGCCACCCGGGCGGCCGTCGAGGAGGGCATCGTCCCCGGCGGCGGCGTCGCCCTCCTGCGGGCGCAGCGCGCGCTC
The DNA here is from genome assembly GCA_035546475.1 of Kofleriaceae bacterium. Classification (GTDB taxonomy): domain Bacteria; phylum Myxococcota_A; class Polyangia; order Haliangiales; family Haliangiaceae; genus UBA2376. The sequence continues at coordinate 753 of DASZXE010000748.1, read as the reverse complement.
GCGGACCTCCAGCTCTCCGAGGAGCAGCAGTTCGGCGTGACGATCATCCGGCGCGTCCTCGAGGAGCCGCTCCGCCAGATCTCGGCGAACGCCGGCGTCGACGGCTCGATCGTCATCAGCAAGGTCAAGGAGGCCCAGGGCGGCTTCGGCTTCAACGCCGCGACGCTCGAGTACGAGGACCTGCTGGCGGCCGGCGTCATCGACCCGACCAAGGTCGTGCGCACCGCGCTGCAGAACGCGGCGTCGGTCGCGGCGCTGCTGCTGACGACCGAGGCGATGATCGCCGAGCGTCCGAAGAAGGAGGCCCCCGCGGCGGCCGGTGGTCACAACCACGGCGGCGGCGGCATGGGCGGCATGGACTTCTGATCCAGCCTCGCCTGCGGCGGCGCCACGGCGTCGCAGGGCGGAGGGCCGGCCGCCTCGGGCGCGCCGGCCCTCGGCCGCTTCGGGCCCGCAGTCGCGATGGCGCTGGAATGACGGCGGCGGGGTGGGCGTTGGAGAGGCGTGTCGCTCGCCGGCGAAGGACGGATCGGGCGTGGCCTGCGGCGGGCGCGGGCCGGCGTGCTCGGGCTCGGGCGGCGGTGGCAGTGGCTGCACGAGCCGGGCTGGGCGGAGCCGGTGGTCGCGGCGCGGCCGGAGGCGCGGGTGTGGGCGCGGCGGGTGGAGCTGGCGCGGGCCGGCGGCGATGCGCGGCTCGAGGCGGGCAAGCGGCACAACGTGCGGCTGGCGGCGGTGGCGTTCGACGGCGTCGAG
>DASZXE010000747.1:0-4108 GCA_035546475.1 Kofleriaceae bacterium | reverse complement strand
TCATCTCGGCGAGCCGCGCGTCGCGGTGATCGAGCGCGTCGAGCTCGGCGCGCAGCGCCGCCGCGCGCGCCGGCAGCTCGGACGGCGACGCGCCGTGCTTGCGGGCGAGCCGCCGGTAGAGCGCGAGGCGATCGTCGATCCACGCCAGCCGCTCGGGATCGGCCTCCAGGTGATCCGCGTAGCGGCGCAGCTCGGTCGCCGCGTCGTCGGCGAGCACGCGCGCCTCGTCGAGCTGGCGGCGGAGCTCGCCGAGCCGCGGCTCGAACCGCGCCGGCCGCTCCAGCTCGCGCACCGCGAGCGCGAGGCCGGGCACCGCGCCGTCGCCGTCGCCGTCGTCGCCGAGGACGGCGGTCACCGCCGACCGCGCGCCGGCCGCCAGCTCCTCGATCGCCCCGAGCCGCGCGCGCTCGACGGCGAGCCGCTCCTCCTCGCCGGCCTCGACCGCCGCCTCGTCGAGCTCGGCGAGCTGGTAGCGCAGGTAGTCGGCGCGGTCGGCGCGCGCCCGCTCGTCGCCGCCGAGGGTCGCCAGCTCGCGGTCGATCGCCTCGAGCGCGCCCCACGCCTCCTCCATCGCCGCGACCAGCGCCGGCTGGGCGGCGAACGCGTCGAGGATCTCGCGATGGCGGCCGGCGTCGACCAGCCCCTGGTGCTCGTGCTGACCGGAGAGATCGACGAGCAGCGCGCCCAGCTCGGCGAGCCGCGTCGCCGTCGTCAGCGCGCCGTTGACGTACGTGCGGCTCTTGCCGCCGCGGTGGATGATCCGGCGGATGACGACCTCGCTGCCGTCGCGGCTCGCGTCGTCGTCGCCGGGCTCCGCGTCGTCGCTCGCGCCGGGGCCCGCCTCGAGCCCGAGCGGCAGCCCGCCCGCCTCCAGCACCGCCCGCACGCGCGACCGCAGATCGTCGGGCACGTCGAAGACCGCCTCGACCACGGCCTCGCGCGCGCCCGCCCGCGGGATGTCGGCGCTCGCGCGGCCGCCGCGCAGCAGGTTGACCGCCTCGACGATCAGCGACTTGCCGGCGCCGGTCTCGCCGGTGAGCACGACCAGGCCCGCCGTCAGCTCGAGCTGGACGTCAGAGAGGATGGCGAAGTTCGACACACGCAGGTGACGCAGCATCGAGTCGATCCGACCACGTCCCTCTGACACTGCGCAAGTGTTCAGCCTCGCCCGTCGCTCAAGCGGCCGGGATCACGAGGGTTCCGGCCCGTGCCCCGCTTGCGTTACGATGGGCCGTGGAGCCGGGTGAGCCTCTGTCTGCCGCCGCCGCGCCGCCGCGCGCGCGCGCGGCGCCGCCGCCCAACCTCGGCCGCCCTCGCTGCGATCGCTGCCGGCGCCCGCTCACCGTCTGCTACTGCGCCGCCTTGCCTCGCCTCGAGACTGCGACCCGCGTGGTCATCCTCCAGCACCCGCGCGAGCGCGACGTCGCGATCGGCACCGCGCGCATGGCGTCGCTCGCGCTGCCGTCGGCGGAGCTGCACGTCGGCGTCCGCTGGGGCGAGCACCCGCGGCTCGCCCGCGCGCTGTCGGATCCGGCGCGCCCGCCGATCCTGCTCTACCCGGGCCCCGACGCGACCGACATCCTCGCCGCGCCGCCGCCCGGCCCGGTGACGCTCGTCGTCGTCGACGGCACCTGGTCGCAGGCGCGCACCGTCGTCCGCGACAACCCGGTCCTCCGCGCGCTGCCGCGCTACGCGTTCCGCGCGCCCGAGCCGTCGGAGTACCGCATCCGCCCCGAGCCGAGCGACGAGTACGTCTCGACGATCGAGGCGCTCATGCACGTGCTCGGCGCGCTCGAGGGCGACCCCGCCCGGTTCCGCGCGCTCCTCGATCCGTTCCGCGCGATGGTCGACGCGCAGCTCGCCTGCCAGGCCGCCTCGCCCCGGCGCCGCCGGCGCGCGCCGCGTCCGCCCGGCCCGCCGCGCCGCCCGCTGCCCGACGACGTCCTGGCCGCGCCCGACTCGCTCGTCTGCGTCGTCGCCGAGGCCAACGCGTGGCCGTACGCCGCGAGCCCCGCGCACGCGCAGGCCGCACCGGCCGGCGCGCCCGCAGCGCGTCGGCGCGGCGCCGGGCGCTCCGACCTCGATCGCGACGAGCTGGTCCACTGGGTCGCCCACCGGGTCACCACCGGCGAGACGTTCGACGTCGTCGCCGCGCCGGAGGGCCCGCTGTCGCCGAGCACGCCGTACCACATCGGCCTCGCCGCCGAGCGCCTGCGCGCCGGCGCCCCGAGGGCGGAGCTCCTCGCCGCCTTCGCGCGCTTCCTGCGCCCCGGCGATCGCGTCTGCGCGTGGGGCCACTACGGTCCGCGCCTGTTCCTCGACGCCGGCGGCGCCTTGCCCGCGCCGCCGATCGACGTCCGCGCCGCCGCCCAGCGCTTCACCAGCAAGAAGTTCGGCAGCCTCGAGGACTACGCGGCGACGCTCGGCCCCGCGCCGGCGCCGGTCGCCGACGGCCGCGCCGGCCGCCGCGCCGCGCTGCTCGCCCAGATCGTGCGCGCCTGGCTCGCGCCGCCGGGAGGCTCGTCATGAGGCGCCTCGCGCTCGCCGCCACCCTCGCCGCCGCGCTGTCCGCCGTGGCTGCCTGCACCGATCCGCCGCCGCCGGAGCCCGCCGCGCTGCCGCCGCCGCCCCAGTGCGCGCCGACCGCCGACGGCCCGTACTCGCTCGTCGAGGGCGACACGCTGACGTTCACGCTCCACTGCGCGAACGCCGGCGAGACCCGCACCGGCGATCGCTTCGTCATCCCGGATCTGCCGGCCGGCGCGACCTACGATCCGTCGACCGCGACCGTGACCTGGACGCCCGGGCTCGATCAGGCCGCGGTCTTCACGCTCACGCTCGAGGTGAAGGACGAGCTGATCAGCGGCCGCGTGAAGATCGCCGTCGCCGACGCGTTCGACACGCCCGGCAACGTGCCGCCGCTCGATCCGAGCACGTACACCGAGGAGCTCGGCCTGCCGGTCCTCTTCCTCAGCCCGGCGCCGCGCAGCACGAACCCCGAGCCGGTCACCGTCGTCTATCGCGGCCAGACCTACGCGGCGACCGCGTGGCAGCACGGCGCCAGCTCGCTCGGCTATCCGCAGCTCAGCTACACGATCAAGCTCGCCGACGGCGATCACCTGAGCGACCCCGAGCACGGCGGCGGCTTCTTCGGCAAGCGCAGCCTCGTGCTGATCTCGACCTTCGACGACAACACCTACGTCCGCCAGCGCCTCGCCTACGAGCTGTGGCGCCGCATGGATCCCGACCACCTCGTCGTGCACGCGTACAGCGCGGTGCTCTACGTCGACGGCGCCTTCCACGGCCTCTACACGATCACCGATCACGTCGACAACAACTTCATGGGCGACGAGGGCCTGCCCCAGGACGGCAACCTCTACCAGGCCATCACCCACGACGCGAACTTCGACACCGTCAAGTACGACGGCAGCGGGCCGAAGGCGACGCTCCACGACGGCTACTCGAAGGAGGCCGGCACGCCGCCCGCCGGCCAGCCCGGCGCGTGGACCGACGTCGACGACCTGGTCACCTTCACGTCGGGCGCCAGCGCGGCCGACTTCGCGGCGCAGCTCCCGGCGAGGTTCGAGGTCGGCGACCTGCGCGACTGGTACGTCTTCGTCACCTACATGCTCGCCGAGGACTCGGCCGGCAAGAACTGCTTCCTCATGCACGACCACGATCCGGCGGTCGGCCTCTGGCGCTACCTGCCGTGGGACTTCAACCACTCGTTCGGACAGGCGTGGCAGACGTACCGGACGAGCGCGACGAGCTGGACCGACTTCCGCCGCAACAACCGGATCTTCTCGCGCATGCTCGACGACACCACGATGGCGGCGGCGCTGTCCGATCGCTATCGCGCGATGCTGGCGGGGCCGCTGTCCGACGAGCAGGTGCTGGGGCTGTTCGACGCGATGGTCGCCGAGACCGCCGGCGTCGCCGCGCGCAACGAGCGGATGTGGGGCCAGGCGTACCGCACGTTCAGCCGGTGGTCGGCGCGCACGGACTTCCTCGACCACGACGACGAGGTGACCTACACCCGGCAATGGATCCAGACCCGCTCGGCGATGATCCGCGCGCGCTACGCGACGCCATGACGGGCGGCGGGTGG
>DASZXE010000746.1:0-17363 GCA_035546475.1 Kofleriaceae bacterium | reverse complement strand
CACCGCCGACGACAGCACCAGCGCCGACGCCACCAGCGCGAGCGCGCGCCTCACCTGCAGCCTCCCTCGCCGCACTGCACGACGTCGGGCGTGCCGAGCTGGCGGCCGATCACGACGCCGGCGACCACCGCGACCGCGCCGACGCCGGCGTAGACCCACGGCGAGCTGTACCAGGGCCGCCGGCGCGGATGGAGGACGGTCGTCGCCGCGCTGCCGGCGGGCGCCGCCGCGCTCGCCAGCCGCACGGTCACCCGGGTCGCCTTCTGGAAGCGCACGGTGACGGTGTCCTGGAACGGCTGGTAGCCGCGCGCCTCGACGCGCAGCGTGTGGTCGCCGAGCGAGAGCTTCTGGATCGGCCCCGGCAGCGGCGTCATGCCGACCCGCTGGCCGTCGACGAGGACGGCGGCGCCGATCGCGTCGCTCAGCACGACGATGGAGCCGTGGAGCTGATCGGGCGCGAGCAGCCGGTAGGCGGCGACCCGGATCGCGTCGATGAGCTCGTCGGGGCTGCCGCGCAAAGGCTCGGTCGCGATGCGGCGGAGCTGGGTGCCGCCGGCGACGTCGACCGCCTTGATGTTGAGGATGTAGCTGTCGCCCATCGCGGCGACGGTGCCGGTGACGATCACCTCGACGCCGAGCCGCTTGCCGATCGCGGCGAGGCAGTGGTCCTCGCCGCTGCACGACGCGAGCGCGGGATCGGCGGCGATCACCTTGTCGAGATCGTGGCGCGTCGGCAGCGGGCTCGCGGCGAGCCGATCGAGCTCCATGCGGAAGAGCGTCTCCAGGCGCGCGACCAGCTCGGCGTCGAGGCCGAGCGAGTCGATCCGCCACACCGCGATGCGCTGGGTGAGCGCGGCCTCGGGCGCGTCGGTGACGGCGTCGGCGGTCGGCGGCGCGGCTGGTGGTGCGCCCGGGGCAGGTGGGGCCGGCGCCGTGCTCGTGGCCGGCGCTGGCGTCGCGGGAAGCTGCGCCGCCGCCGGCGCGACGCGCGCCGCCAGCAACGCGAGCGCGGCGATCACCACCGTGCGCGACCCGGGAGCCATCAAGGCCTGCCGATCGTACACCAGGCGTCGTGATACGGTCGCGCCATGGACGTGCGACCGCGTGCGCTCTCCGTCACGTCGCGCACCGGGCTGGCGGCGCTCGTCGTCGGCGCGCTGGCCGCCGCCGGCTGCTCGTCGCTGTCGATCGCGCGCGTGCAGCCGGAGAACGTGGCGGTCGGCCCCGGCCTGCGCCCGATCGCGGTGATCGAGGCCGACGCGATCAGCGGCTACGTCTTCTTCATCCCGCTGCCCGGCGGCGTCAGCCTCGATCGCGTCGTGAACCGCATGCTGATCGTCGCCGCCAAGACGATCGGCGCCGACAAGGTCGCGAACCTGACGTTCGATCAGACGCCCGACGGCGGCATCTGGGCCATCCGCAAGATCCTCGGCTGGCGTTCGGCGCACGCCTCGGGCGTCGCCGTGCAGATCGAGGCCGCGCCCGCCGATCCGCGCGCCGACGACGGCCCCGAGCCCGGCGCGCCGCCGCCGCCTCCGCCTCCGCCGGCGCGATGACCGTCGGGCTACGCCTTCGTCGACGCCATCGCCGCCTCGACCAGCTTCGCGAGCGTCGCGATCTCGGCGGGACCGAGCCGCGTCCGCGCGAGGTACGGCACGGCGTGGCTCGGCGCGGGAATGGTCAGCGCGATCTCCGTCAGGTAGTGCTGGTTGAGCGCGCGTCGCGCCCGCGCCATCCCCGCCTGCGCGGCGATCGCGTCGAGCGGCGGCCCCGGCGGCGGCACCGCCGACTCGAGCGCCGCCAGCACGCGCGCGCCCGGCGAGCCGACCGGCAGGTGATCGGTCGCGACCTGGTTCACGAGCACCCGCTGCGGCTGGATGCCGAGCGCCGCCAGCTTGCCGGTCAGCTCGCGCGCCTCCGCGGTCGGCATCTCCTCGGCGAGCGTCACCACGATCGCCGCGGTCCGCGCCGGATCGCGCAGCAGCGCCTGCACCGCGCGCGCGTCGCGCGTGAGCGGGCCCTCCGGCACGGTGTCGAGGATCACCCACGGGATGCGCAGCATCGACAGGCTGTGCCCCGACGCCGGCATGTCGAAGACGATCGTGTCCCACGTCGCGCGCCCGCGGTGCTCCTCGGTCGTGTGGAACCACGCCTTGCCGAGCACCGCGTAGTCGTCGAGCCCGGGGATGGCCCGCAGGAACGCGCGCGTGATCCGGTTCTCGAAGATGAGCTCGTACACCTTCTGGAACTTGAGGATCATGAGCCCGTACTCGCGCAGCGCCGCCGCCGGGCTGGTGTTGATGCCCCACAGCCCGGGCGCCAGCTCCGACGCGCTCGTCCCCAGCGCCGGCCGCCCGAAGTACTCGCCGACGCGGTCGGCCGCGTTGCTCTGGTAGAGCAGCGTCTTGCGGCCGCGGCGCGCGCACGCCGATGCGATCGACGCCGCCATCGTGCTGCGGCCGACACCACCCTTGCCGAGCACGAGAATCAGCTTCCGGTCGAGCAGGCTCAAGATCGGCCGACTCTAGCTCGGAACCGCCGGCTCAGCCCGCCGCCGCCGGCCTGGCCGGCCCGAGCGGCTCGCCGTGGATCTCGAGGCGGTAGACGCTGTTCTCGGTCTCGACGTAGATCATCTTGCCGCCGGGCTCGCCGAGGACGCGCTTCACCGGCGTCGTGATCATCCGGTGGCCGTGCGGGTCGCGGAAGATGACCATGCCTCGGCCCACCAGCGGATAGCTGATGAGATACCCCGTGTACACACGACCGATGCCACCGGTGGTGCGCTCGACGCTGTGGTCGCGAATCTTTCGCGCGGTTACGCTGACCATGGACCGCCTGGGGCCTTCCTGAGCATAGCCCGCAGGGGCATGATCGTCACTCGATTTGGAGACCGATGCCCCCCGACCGTGACGCGACGTCGCCGGACGCGGACCGCAAGCCGGATCACCCCGGCGGGGCGGAGGCGATCTACCGGGCCGTGCGCGAGCGGCTCGGCGACGAGGCCGGCGGCGGCCGTGGGCGCGGCCGGGGCCCGGTCGCCGTCGACGAGGTCGCGCCGGGCATCGCCCGGGTCTCCGTCGAGACGCCGACCCTGCCGCCGGCGACCCATACCGGCTGCTACCTCGTCGGCCGGTCCGACCTCCTCGCCGTGGACCCCGGCTCGCCGTATCCGGAGCAGCAGGCCGGGCTGGCCGCCGCGGTGGCCGAGCGGGGGCGGCTGCGGGCGATCGTGCTCACGCACCATCACGCGGATCACACGGGCGGCGCGGCCGCGCTGGCGGCCGCCACCGGCGCGCCGATCGTGGCGCACGCCGACGCCGCCGCGCGGCTGGCCGGGCGCGTCGAGGTCGATCGCTACCTGTCGGACGGCGATCGCCTCGATCTCGGCGGCCGCCGCCTCGAGGTGCTGCTCACGCCCGGCCACGCGCCCGGCCACGTCTGCCTGCGCGACCTCGACTCGCGCGCGACGATCGCCGGCGACCTGGTGGCGGGCGTCGGCACCATCCTGATCGATCCGGACGACGGCGACATGGCGACGTACCTGGCGTCGCTCGAGCGGCTGCTGGCCGCCGACGTCGGCGCGCTCCTGCCGGCACACGGGCCGGTGATCGACGACGGCCCCGCCAAGCTGCGCGCGTACCTCGCGCACCGGCGGATGCGCGAGGAGCGGGTGGTCGCGGCGCTGGCCGCCGAGCCGCGCGCGCTCGCGCCGGTCTGCGCGGCGGCGTACGCCGACACGCCGAGCTGGCTGTGGCCGCTCGCGGAGCGCTCGCTGCTCGCGCACCTCGACAAGCTGGTCGCCGACGGCCGCGTCGTCGCCGACGGCGCCGGCTGGCGCCTCGCCTCCGCGACGTGAACCGTCACCGAGCGTGAATCGGCGCGACAGCTCCCGTCGGCCCGGCCGCGAGGAGCGGGGACTCGAGCGAAGCGAGGACAGGGCATCCCTGCGACGACGCGGCCGAGCCCGGGAAGCGGGCGAGTCGGGCCGACGTGTGAAAATGACGTTATAGTCCCGGCGCGTGCTCGATCTCCGCCGCTTTCGTGAGCTGCCGACGGTGGCGCTGATCCGGGACGTCATCCGCCGCTGGTGGGGGCTCGAGCTGGCGTTCGCCGACGCCAAGGGCTACGTGCTCGACCACGCCGACGGCAAGCTGTTCCCGTCGCAGAACGAGCTGTGCCGGCTCGCGCTGTTCTCGAAGGAAGGCTTCCGCCGCTGCAACGAGAGCGTGCGCGTCGTGAAGGACAAGCTGCAGGGCGGCCGCGCGAGCCTGCCCGGCCAGCCGCTCACGTCGTACGTGCACGAGTGCCACCTCGGCTTCGACATCGTCGCCGCGCCGATCTGGGTCGCGCAGGAGCTGGTCGGCTTCGTCTTCGTCGGCGGCAGCGTGCGCGCCGAGCTGCCGCCGGTCGGCCGCGCCGAGCTCCTGCGCAAGGTGCGCGAGTTCGCCGAGATCGAGGGCGACGCCGAGCAGCACGTCTCCGACATCCCCGTCCTGCCCGAGGCCGACCTCGAGCGGCTGCGCGACCTCGTCGTCGCCGCCGCCGCCGAGGTGACGCGCAAGGCGCCGCGCGCCGCCGAGCAGGCGACCAGCGCGCCCGAGCACCCGTTCACCGAGATCGTCGGCTCGAGCCCGGCGGTGCGCGAGGCGACCCGGCTCCTGCAGAAGATCGTGCGCAGCGAGTCGACGGTGCTCATCCACGGCGAGAGCGGCACCGGCAAGGAGCTCATCGCGCGCGCCATCCACTACCACGGGCCGCGCGCGAAGAAGGCGTTCGTCGTGCAGAACTGCTCGGCGTTCAACGACAACCTGCTCGAGAGCGCGCTGTTCGGCCACGTGCGCGGCGCGTTCACCGGCGCGGTGAAGGACCAGCAGGGCCTGTTCGCGGTCGCCGACGGCGGCACCTTCTTCCTCGACGAGATCGGCGACATGTCGCCGGCCCTGCAGGTGAAGCTCCTCCGCGTCCTCCAGGAGGGCACCTTCATCCCGGTCGGCGGCACCAAGCCGGTGAAGGTCGACGTCCGGATCATCGCGGCGTCGCACAAGGACCTGACCGCGATGGTCGCGCGCCGCGAGTTCCGCGAGGACCTCTACTACCGCGTCAACGTCCTCAAGATCACCGTGCCGCCGCTGCGCGAGCGCGCGACCGACATCCCGCTGCTCGTCAACCACTTCCTCGAGAAGCACCGGGGCAAGCTCGGGCTGTCCGGCGAGCCGCCGCGGCCGACCGACGCCGCGCTGGCGATGCTCGTGCGCTACCCGTGGCCGGGCAACATCCGCGAGCTCGAGAACGAGGTCGAGCGCGCGCTGGTGCTCGGCGGCGATACCGCCGAGATCGGGCCCGAGCTGCTGTCGCAGCGCATCCGCGACACCGAGCCGCCGCCGCCGAACGGGCGGCTGGCCGGCCAGGATCTCGGCGGCACGCTGCGCGAGATCATGGAGAGCGTCGAGGCCGAGGTGATCCTGCAGGGGCTCATCCGCACCCACTGGAACAAGTCGCAGCTCGCCAAGGAGCTGGGCATCTCGCGCAGCTACCTGATCCAGAAGTGCGCGTACCACGGCCTCGAGCGCAAGGAGTGACGGTGGGGACCTCGCGCGCGCCGGCGTCGGGCTGTCCGATCTGCGGACGGCCGGTGGAGCGGGGCGCGGCGGCGGGCGCGCGCTCGGGTGCGGGGGCGGGCAAGGCCGATCCGTTCCCGTTCTGCTCGGCGCGCTGCCAGCTCGTCGACCTCGGCCGGTGGCTCGGCGAGGAGTATCGCGTGCCGGATCGCGACACGGTCGTGTGGCCGGCCGGCGACGACGGGGGCGAGACGGGGCCCGACGGCGGCGACGGCGGCCGCGGGCGCTGACACGCTCGCGCCGACGGTTGGCCTCAGCGCGGCAGGAGGAGCTCGAAGCGCGCGCCCTGGGCCGGCTCGGCCGCGCGGATCGTCCCGCCGTGCGCCTCGACGACCATGCGGCAGAAGTAGAGGCCGAGCCCGAACGAGCGGCCCGCGCGATTGCCGGGCTCGCCCTCGTACTTCTGGAACAGGCGCGCGCGCACGCCGGCGTCGATCGTCGGCCCGTCGTTGACGATCGCGATCCGCAGCCAGCGCTCGTCGGCGGTGAGCGCGATCGCGATGCGGCCGTCGGCCGGCGTGTAGCGGACCGCGTTGGCGAGGATGTTCTCGAACACGCGGCGGACGAGCCCGGCGTCGACGGCGATCGGCAGCGCGGCGTCGCCCTCGGCGGTCACCGCCGTGCGCGTCGCATGGTTCGGCACCACGTCGGCGAGCGCGCGGCGGGCGAGCTCGGCGACATCGGTCGGGCGGCGCTCGAGCTCGAGCAGGCCGTCCTCGGCGGCGCCGATGTCGAGCAGGTCGCCGACCAGCGACGTCAGCCGCTGCGTCGCGCCGAGGGCGTCGCCGATCATGACGTCGCGCTCGCTCTCCGACAGGTCGCGGCCGCCGGCGGCCTCGAGGTTCGCCTCGGCGGCGGTGAGCAGGTTGCGCAGGTCGTGGACGAGGAGCTGCGCCAGCTCCTCGCGCTGGCGGAGGAGCTGCTCGCTGCGGAGGAGCGAGCGCTGGAGCACGTCGCGGTCGCGATCGGCGTCGTGGTACGCGGCGGCGACCACCGCGAGGAACGCGGTCCACTGGCGCGGACCGGGCGGGCTGCGGTCGAGGCCGAGGAGGCGGAGCTGCTGATCGAGGAGGCGGTGGCTCACGGCGGGGGCGTCCGGTGCGAGGCGTGGGACGCTCATTCGTCGCCCGAGCCGCGTGCGAGCGGGGGTGTGCGCGGGGTAGCGCTGGGAGCGCGCCGCGCATGCGGCTGCGACGCGCGCGACCTGCGCGGCCGCGTGCGCGCGCGCGCCGGCGTCGGCCGGTGATCGCCTGTCAGCGCCGCGCGGCGCGCGAGCCGCTCGACCGCGCCACGTCGGCCAGACGACCGCGGAGAAGGCGGGCGGGCTCTCCCGTGCGGCCGCGCGCTGGTAGGCTGTCGGCGGAGGTGCCGATGACCGACCGACGCTGGCTGTGGATCGTCTGCGCGCTGGCGCTCGCGCCGTCGGCGGCGGAGGCGCGGCCGCGCAAGCCGAAGCCCCACGGGGCGGCGCCGGCATCTCCGGCCACGCGCCCGCCCGCAGCCGCGCCCGCGGCCGCGCCGGGTTCGCCGACCGCCGCCTCGGTCGTCGCCAGCGTCGAGGCCTACTACCGCACCTTCAGCGAGGCGAAGATCGCGTTCACCCAGACGGTCACCAACGTCACCTTCGGCACGACGAAGACCGTCGCCGGCACGCTCTACCTGAAGAAGCCGGGGAGGATGCGGTGGATCTACCAGGGCAAGCCGCAGGCCGGGAAGCCGACGACCTCCAGGGAGTTCATCTCCGACGGCAAGCTGCTCTACCTGATCGATCACGACAACCAGGAGCTCGTCGAGAAGGAGCTGGCGACCAGCGTCCTGCCGACGGTGATCACGTTCCTCGACGGGCAGGGCGACCTCGCCGCCGAGTTCACGCCGTCGCTGGTGCCGCCGAAGCCGGACCCGGCGGGCGCGCCCGCCGACCTCGTGCTGCGGCTGGTGCCGAAGGTGCCGTCGGCCACGTACCGGTCGCTCGAGCTCGTCGTCGACCGCGCCGATCACCACGTCGAGGCGTCGACCGTCATCGACGCGGCCGACAACTCGACCCGCTTCGACTTCGGGGCGGCCGACCTGTCGGGCAAGCGCGACGACGGCTTCTTCACCGTCGATCCGACCAGCCCGGCGCTGGCGCGCTACCGGCTGATCGAGCCGTGAGCGGGGCGGCGGCCTCGGCCCAGGTCAGGCCGAAGCGCGCGAGGTACTTGCGGAGGCGGTCGGCGTCGTTCGTCGACGTCTTGCGCGTGCGCGACGCGGCGTAGAGGCGGCGGCCGGCGTCGGACAGCGACGCCGACGCGCGGCAGACCCGCAGGACGGCCGCGAGCTGCGCGCGATCGACGAGATCGACGTCGCCGGCGCGCGGGCCGAGCAGGCGCTCGACCTCGCGGTCGTTGTCCGCAGGTGCGAGCGCGCCGGCGTCGGCGCCCGCCAGGGCGGCGTCGCGCGGACCGAACGGCGCCCACGCGGCCCGCAGCCGGGCCAGCTCGCGCTCGACGTCGCCGGCGCTGATCCGTCCGCCGTGCGCGAGCGTCGCCATCCGCCGCACCGCCGCCGACAGGTCGCGGAAGTTGCCGGGCCACGTCGCCGCCGGGCTGGTCGCGAACGCGAGGAAGCCATCGCGCGCCTCCCGCGTCATCGTCACCCGCAGGTTGCGGGCGGCCCCCGCCTGCTCGAGCTCGTGGTCGAGGTTGGGCGCGAGGTCCTCCGGCCGCTCGGCGAGCCCGGGCAGGCGGAACGTCCACAGATCGAGGCGCGCCAGCAGGTCGGCGCGGAACTCGCCGCGCGCCGCCAGCGCCGGCAGGTCGCGGTTGGTCCCGGCCAGCAGCACGAAGTCGCTGGCGACCTCGTGATCGGCGCCGACCGGCACGAAGCGCCGGTCCTCGAGCGCGCGCAGGAGCATCGCCTGCTCGGCGAGGCCGAGCTCGCCCAGCTCGTCGAGGAACAGCACGCCGCCGTCGGCCTGGCGCAGGAAGCCGGGCCGCGCGGCGACCGCGCCGGTGTAGGCGCCCTTGACGTGGCCGAACAGCGCGCTCATCGCGCCGTCGCCGCGGATCGTCGCGCAGTTGACCTCGACCAGCGGTCCCTCGACCTGGCGGCGCGTCTTCTTCAGCTCGTAGACGCGGCGCGCGAGCTGCGACTTGCCGGCGCCGGTCGGCCCGAGCAGCAGGATCGGATCGCGCGAGCCGATCGCGACCTGCTCCAGCTCGTCGACCAGCCGGTTGAACGCGGCGTTGCGGGTCGCGATGCCGCCCTTCAGGAGCGACACCGCGTCGCGGCGATCGCGCGCGAAGCGGGCGGCGATGCGGTCGTAGCGGGCGAGGTCGAGATCGATGATGGCGACCTCGCCGGCGACCGGCTGTCCGGGCGGCGGACGACGGCCGGCGCGCGGCGGCGCGGTCTGCAGCAGGCGGCCGGGCAGGTGGCGGGCCTCGACCAGCAGGAACAGCGAGATCTGCGCGATGTGGGTGCCGGTCGTGATGTGCGCCAGGTACTCTTCGCGCTCGGGCGCGAAGGCGTAGCCGCGGACGAGATCGAAGAGCGCGCCGTAGGTCTCCTCGAGGTCCCACGGGTCGCGGATCGCGAGCGGGTGCTCGCGGACGGTCGTCTCCGGCGAGAGCTGCGCGATGTCGGCGACGACGACCTTCGCGAGCGCCTGGGCGCCGGTGGGGACCAGCAGCTCCAGCCGGTCGACGACGAGGTCGTCGTGGCCGCAGAGGGCCACGGTCGGCCGCCAGCGCTCCCAGCGGCGCGGCCCCGTCCCGGCGTCGAGCGTGGTGCCGAGCAGGCCGAAGACCACGAGCGAGCGCCGGCGCGTCATCTAGACACCAGTATATACTGGCTATCCGTGCATCTACAGGGCGGCACCACGACGACGGCGCCTCGCGCAGTTGGCTCCCCCGCCGGGCCCGGCACGCCGCATGCTCTTGCTCCCCCGCCATGACGACCGAGACCTTTCCGACCACCCCGACCCCGGCTCCGACCCCGGCTCCGACCCCGGCCCCGGCCTTGGCCCCGGCCTCGTCCGCGGTCTCGCCCGCGGCCACCCCCGGCCCGGTCCACGAGACCACGCACGTCGACGGCGGCGTCCCGATCAAGTCGTGGACCCGCGGCGTCCCGTTCGAGGCCGCGGCCAGGGAGCAGCTCCGCCGGATCGCGTCGCTGCCGTTCATCCACAAGTGGGTGGCGGCGATGCCGGACGTCCACCTCGGCATGGGCGCCACGGTCGGCAGCGTCATCCCGACGGTGAAGGCGATCATCCCGGCCGCGGTCGGCGTCGACATCGGCTGCGGCATGATCGCCAGCAAGACCACGCTGCGCGCCGAGCAGCTCCCCGACGACCTCGCCCCGCTGCGCGCCGCCATCGAGCGCGCGGTCCCGCACGGCCGCACGAACAACGGCGGCCCCGGCGACCGCGGCGCGTGGCACGACCTGCCGGCGGCGCAGGCGGCGGCGTGGGCCGCGCTCGAGCCGGGCTACCAGGCGATCCTCGCGGATCACCCGAAGCTCGGCCGCGGCTCGACCGCGAACCACCTCGGCACGCTCGGCACCGGCAACCACTTCATCGAGGTCTGCCTCGACGAGGAGGGCGCGGTGTGGGTGATGCTGCACTCGGGCTCGCGCGGGGTCGGCAACCGGATCGGCAGCCACTTCATCGAGGTCGCGAAGCGCGAGATGGAGCGGTGGTTCGTGCACCTGCCCGACACCGACCTGGCCTACCTGCCCGAGGGCAGCGAGCACTTCGGCGCGTACCTGCGCGCCGTGTCGTGGGCGCAGCAGTTCGCCCGCACCAACCGCGACCTGATGATGAAGGCGACCCTGCGCGCGCTCGCCGGCGTCGGCACGCTGCCGCCGTTCGAGGCCGACGTGGTCGCGGTCAACTGCCACCACAACTACGTGGCGCGCGAGCGCCACTACGGCGCCGACGTCTTCGTGACCCGCAAGGGCGCGGTGCGCGCCGGCAAGGGTGAGCTCGGCATCATCCCGGGCAGCATGGGCGCGAAGAGCTACATCGTCCGCGGCAAGGGCAACCCCGAGGCCTTCGAGAGCTGCAGCCACGGCGCGGGCCGCGCGATGTCGCGGGCCGAGGCCAAGCGGCGGTTCACGGTAGCCGACCACGAGGCCGCGACCGCGGGCATCGAGTGCCGCAAGGACGCCGACGTGATCGACGAGACGCCGGCGGCCTACAAGTCGATCGACCTGGTGATGGAGGCGCAGCGCGACCTCGTCGAGACCGTCGCGACGCTGCGCCAGGTGCTGTGCGTGAAGGGATGACCATGACCGACCTGATCGAGATCGACGGCAGCCACGGCGAGGGCGGTGGCCAGATCGTGCGCGCGGCGCTCGGCCTGGCCATCGCCACCGGCCGTGGCTTTCGCATTCGCAACATCCGCGGCAAGCGGGCGAAGGGCGGCCTCCTGCGCCAGCACCTGACCGCGGCGCAGGCCGCGCGCGACGTCTGCGGCGGTGAGCTGACCGGCGACGCGCTCGGCTCGCGCGAGCTGACGTTCGTGCCCGGCCCGCCGCGCCCGGGCGCGTACCGCTTCGCGATCAACTCGGCCGGCAGCACGCTGCTCGTCGTGCAGGCGCTCCTGCCGGCGATGCTCACCACGCCGGGCGCGTGGCAGCTCGACCTCGAGGGCGGCACCCACAACCCGACGTCGCCGACGTTCGAGTTCTTCGTCCGCGCGCTGGCCCCGCTCCTGCGCCGCCTGGGCGCGCGCGTCGACGGCACGCTCCACCGCCACGGCTTCTACCCGGCGGGCGGCGGCCGCCTGACCGTCGCCGTCGAGGGCCAGCCTCGCCTCGGCGCGCTGGCCCTGCCGGAGCGCGGCGCGATCGTCGCCCGCGAGATCGTCGCCATCGTCGCCAACCTGCCCCGCACGATCGGCGAGCGCGAGGTCGCGACCGCGTGCGCGCGGCTCGACTGGCCGGCCGCCACCGGCCGCGTCGAGGAGGTGAGGAGCCCCGGCCCCGGCAACACCGTCTCGATCGCGATCGAGTGCGAGCACGTCACCGAGCTGTTCATCGGCCACGGCGCGAAGGGCGTGGCCGCCGAGCGGGTCGCGACCGACGCGGCGCGCGAGGCCGCCGCCTACCTCGGCAGCGGCGCGCCGGTCGGCAGCCACCTCGCCGATCAGCTCCTGGTGCCGATGGCGCTCGGCGGCGGCGGCACCTTCGACACCGTCGCGCTCACGCCGCACGCGACGACGCAGCTCGACCTCGTCCGCTGGTTCCTCGGCACGTCGATCGACGTCCGCCCCGTCGACGACCGGGGCGCCCGCTGGCGCGTCACCGTCCCGCCGCGCTGGTAGCGGCCGCGCTACTCGGTCGGCGGCCGCAGGATCAGGACCGGGCGGCGGCAGCTCCGCAGCACCTTGTCGGCGACCGAGCCGAGCAGCGCGCGCGTGATGCCGGTCCGGCCGCGCGACGCCAGCACGACGACGTCGGCGCCCAGCCGCTCCGCCGTCTCGCCGATCGACTGCGCCGCGTCGTCGCCGGTGACGACGTGCGTCTTGCTGATGACGCCGGTCTGGCCCGGCGGCACCAGCGCCTGCAGCCGCCGGTGCAACGTCGCCTCGTCGACGCCCTCGTGGTCCTCGTCGCGGATGTGGACCAGGTGGACCTCGCCGCCGCGCTCGCCGAGCATCGTGTACGCGTACGGCACCGCCTGGTTGCCGAAATCCGACAGGTCGGTCGCGACCGCCGCCACCCGGAACCGCGGCACGTCGAGCTTGCCGATCGTCGCGCGCGCCGGCACGCACCAGACCGCCTGCTTGGCGTCCCACAGCACGAGCGACGACACCGACGACAGCCGGCCGAGGCCGCCCTTCTGGCGGGTGCCGACGACGAGCACGTCCACCTGCTCGGCGTCGGCGAGCTCGAGCAGGTGGTCGCCGATGCGGCCGAGGCCGGGCCGCGCCTTCACGGTCAGCGCGCCGTCGCCGGGCAGGGGGCCGAGCTGCCGCTCGAGGTCGCGCACGATCAGCCGCTCGAGCTCCGGGTCGGCGTCGACGAGCGACTGCACCTTGACGCCGTAGCGGCGCGCCGCCTCGTCGGCGTAGTAGACGTGGCCGACGACGACGTCGACCGGCCCCGCCGCGCGCAGCGTCTTCAGGAGCGCGATCGCCGGCACGCAGCTCGCGGAGTCGTCGAGGCCGATGAGCACCTTCAGCGGCCGGTCGCCCGCCGCCCAGGCGATGAACGGCGCCGAGTCGCGGACGACCAGCACCGGCACGCTCGCGGCCGCGACCAGCGCCGCCGCCGTCGAGCCGAGCGTCCGCGCCTCGCTCTTGCCGACGCCCTGCGAGGTGATCACCAGCAGGTCGCCGCCCTCGGTCTCGGTGGTCGCGATGAGCGACGCCACCGGCGGGCCGAGCAGCACCTCGCCGCGCACGCGGGTCGGCGAGCCCTGGGCCAGCCGCGCGGCGTCGGCGTCGATCCGCCGGCGCGCGCTCTCGGCGACGACGTCGCGCGCGGCCTCGCTGTCGCCGATCGTGTCCGGATCGATGACGTTGACGAGCACGAGGTCGCGGTCGCCGCGCCTGGCCGCGATCGCCAGCGCCGCGGCCAGGCCGTTCAGCGACTCCTCGGAGAGGTCGGTTCCACACACGATGGCCATGGGGGCTCCTTCTCGGTGGCGCGATCGAGGCTCGCGGCGATCGTCCGCCGAAGCGTATCAGTCGTCGATGTACGCGATGCGCCGCACGAGCCGCATCAGCTCGACGCGGGTGCGATCGTCGACGTCGACGAAGCGGACGCCGATGCCGGGGTCGAGGTTGCCGAGCGCGCCCGGCCGGTACGGGTTGACCCACGCGACCTCGCCCTCGACGGTGAGCTGGCGGGCCGGCGAGCCGATCGCGCTGTCGTCGAGCGCGGGGCCCGACAGCCGCAGGTTGACGCGGGTGCCCGGCGGCATCGGCTCGAGCGTGCGCACGAAGATCCCGGTCGCCGACAGGTCGCGGCTGATCGCGAACAGGTAGACGCCCTCGCCCTCGCAGTCGACCTCGAGATCGACGAGCACGCGGGTCGTCGCCCGACGGTCGGCGGCGGGGTTCGCCGGAAGCTCGCGCGTGATCGGTCGGGCCATCTGCGCGGGTCATAGCCCGGGGCCGGTGTCGCGCGCAACCGGCCTGCGACGGTGCCGCGCGCGGCGCGCTAGCGCAGCCGGATCGTGCCGATGTGGACCCGGTTGGCGCTGTCCTTGGCGCCCGGGCGCGCGTCCGACACCGGCATGTTGCGCCAGTTCGGGTTCGAGCCGGTGAAGAAGCCGGTCCACACGTCGAAGGTGTCGCGCGGGAAGCCGGGATCGCCGGCCTTCACCGTGAAGCGATCGATGATGTAGTCGCCCGGCTGCCACATCGACGTCTGGCAGCGCTGGCGGATCGGCCAGTGGTCGCCGTTGAAGCGGAGCGCCCCCTTGTCGAAGTGGACGAACACCTGCCAGGCGCCGTTGACCGGCGCCTTGACGTGATAGATGAGCGTCATGTCGAAGTCGGCGTCGCGCCGGACCGACGCCGGCATCTGCACGCCGATCAGCTCGATCTGATCGTCGTAGGTGCCGAACGGGGTGTCCTCGGTGTTCGGCGGCCGGTCGCGCACGATCGCGGTCGCGAGCGGGTTCTTGTCGGTGTGGCCGGGGTCGAGCTCGTTCGACAGCAGCAGCGTGCGCGCGTTGGTGTCGTCGATGACGAAGAACCGGAGGCCGTCGGCCTTGCTGCGCTGGATCGAGCACAGCTCGCTGGCGGGCGCCATCGCGAACACGCGCGACGGCCGCCGCAGGAAGGCGAGCAGCTCCTCGCGGCTGCCGATCGTCTCGAACGGCGTGTGCGAGTAGTAGCGGGGCGCGTTGCCCATCGAGCCCATGATGCCGAGCTTGTCGTCGTCGCGGCGGAGGTCGGAGAAGACCTCGAAGATGTGCTTCGACGACAGGTTCTGCGAGAGCGCCGGGTGCCAGCCCTGCGCCCAGAAGAGGCCGAGCAGGAGCGACAGCCCGAGGCCGACCCAGGTGCCGCCGCGGGAGATGCGGCGCAGCTCGGGATCCTGCATCCAGCTCGTCGGCGCGGCGCCGGCGGGGGGGCCGGGCCGCCACAGCCAGAGATCGAAGACGACCGGCACCGCGGCGGCGATCGCGAGCCCGCTGGTCCACGCCTTGAGCGAGATGCCGAGCAGCCGCGCGTTGGCCGGGTACTTGATGACGTCGTTGCCGACCAGCAGCGACGACAGCTTCTCGGGGAAGACGGCGAGGTCCTTGTCGAGGACGGCGACGCCGGCGGCGAAGACGAGGCCGACCAGCGCCCAGCCGACCGCGGGGTAGTCGGGGCGCGGGCCGGCGGGGGCGTCGGCGGCGGCGCGCTGGCGCCACAGGCCGTCGAGGAAGAGGCCGAGCGCGATCGCGGCGGCGGGCACCGCGGGGTCGAGCGTGTAGCCGACCTTGCGCTGGAAGACCGAGGCCGCGGCCCAGCCGGCGACCGACCAGCCGAGGAGGATGACGCCGGCCCTGCGGCGCTCGTCGCCGACCATGCCGCCGGCGAGCGCGGCGAGCGCGATCGGCACCAGCGGGGCCCACGGGAACAGGCCGAAGCCGACCTGCTCGAACGAGCTGTCGTACGCCATGCGCAGGTCGTCCTGCGCGCGCCACAGCCCGCCGACCGCGTGCGACCAGCACTCGCTCGTCACGATGCTCTTGCCGAACAGCTCGCGGGTGCCGGGCTGCGGCGCGACGAGGTCGAAGATCTCGACGGCGAGCCAGACCGCGACGGCGGCGGTCGCCAGCGTGGCGAGCACGAACGCGGCGGTCGCCCAGCCGTCGACGGGGGCGCCTTGCGACCGCCGGTGATCGGTGCGCGGATCGAGGCGGCGCCACAGCCAGGTCAGGCCGAGCCAGAGGGCGGGCAGGGCGAAGGAGCCGGCGACCGCGATGGCGACGAGCGGCGGCAGGAGGCCGACGAGCGCGCCGCCGCCGGCGTAGGCGAGATAGGCGCCGAGCGCGAGCGCGAGCGCGGCGACCGCCAGATCGAGCGCGCGCCAGGGCAGGGTGCGCGCGCCCCGGACCGCGTCGGCCCAGCGGCCGCCGTCGGCGATCGCGACGAGGCCGTAGACGAGGAGCGTGGCGCCGACCGCGGTGCCGAGCTCGCTGGTGAGCATCCGCGCCTGCAGCGTGAACAGCGGGAACGACAGGAGGATGGCGGTGGCGGCGGCGCCGGCGCGGACGCCGCCGAGCCGCCAGGCGACGCCGAACGTCGCGAGCGCGCCGAGGACGCCGAGCAGCACCAGCGGAAATCGCATGCCGCCGTCGGAGGAGTCGCGCGCGAGGCCCCAGGCGGCGAGGCGCGGCGTCAGCGTGCGCGCGTCGTGCAAGGACGGCTGGCGCTCGCAGCCCGGCGTGGTCGCCGCCGGCTTGAACGTGTGGTCGGCGCGGGCGGCCGCCTCGTCGGCGACGGTCATCTCCTGCGGCTCCCACAGGCCGGGCGTGCCGATGCGCGGCCACAGGCACGCGAGGGCGACCGCCACCACCAGCCCGGCGGCCACGAGCGGCCGGCGCAGGACGGCGAGGATGCGGTCGAGGCCCACGGGCCGCCGACGGTATGGAAGATCTCGCCCGTGTGCAAGCCGGCGGCTCGCCCGACGGCTCGCCCGATGCCTTGCGATGATGCGGCCTCGCGGCGACACTGCGCTCGTGGACTGGGCAGCCCGCAAGGCCGAGCTCGACCGGCTGCACCGCAGCGCGAAGGTGAAGCGCGTCGGCAGCCTCGTCGCGCGCTGGATGATCGACTGGGTGCGGCCGCCGCGCGTCGCCGCGCCCGCGCCGATGCCGGCGATCGAGCCGGGTGCGCTGGCGGTGACGTTCGGCGGCCACGCGAGCGTGCTGCTGCGCACGGCGGGGCTGACGATCGCGTTCGATCCGATGATCGGGCGGTGGGCCGGCGGCGCGCACCGCGCGGTCGAGTCGGCGCTGACGCCGGCGCACCTGTCGGCGGTGGGCCTCGTGCTCGTCAGCCACGCGCACCACGATCACCTGCACGTGCCCAGCCTCGAGGCGGTGCCGCGCACGGCGACGATCATCGGCGCGCCGGGGACCGCGGCGCAGGTGTCGGCGATGGGCTTCGCGCGGGTCGTCGAGCTGCAGCCCGGCGCCGAGCTGGTGGTCGACGGCGTGCGCGTGGTCGCGACCGCGCTCGAGCACGGGCGCGACGCGCTGGCGCGGACGATCGGCTTCATCGTGAAGGGCGATGGCCCGACGGCGTTCCTGTGCGGCGACGCGGCGTACAGCCCGACGTTCGCGCAGATCGGCGCGGAGCACGCGCCGGACGTGGCGTTCCTGCCGATCGGCGGCTTCCTGCCGTGGTCGTTCCGCGAGCGGCACCTGAGCCCGCTCGATGCGCTCTACGCGTTCGAGGACCTGGGCGCGCGGCTCATGATCCCGATCCACCACGGTGCGTTCGCGCTGTCGTACGAGAAGCTCGGCGAGCCGGAGCGGTGGCTGCGCGCGCTCGTCGAGGAGCGGGGGATGACGGCGCACGTGCGGGTGCTGCCGGTCGGGGGCACGGAGGTGTTTGCGGCGCCGGCCGCCCCCGCCGCGTCCGTGCCCGTGCCCGCGCCTGTGCCCGTGCCTGCGCCTGCGCCTGCGCCGCTGCCTGTGCCGGCGGCGGTGCCGTCGCTGGTGGCTTCCGCGCCGACGGCGCCGCTGATCGCGCCTGCGGCTGCGCCGGCCTCGCGCGCGCCCGCGACGACCCCGCCGCCTGCCGGTCCTGT
>DASZXE010000745.1:0-3561 GCA_035546475.1 Kofleriaceae bacterium | reverse complement strand
CCCCGCCGGCGCCGCCGTCCGCGCCCGAGCCGGAGCCGCCGCTCGTCGACGAGCCGGCCTCCCCCACCGGCTCCGGCGCCACGCCCGCGCTGGCGCCCGACGCGCCGCTCGAGGCCCGCATCGCGGCCGCGCCGGATCTCGCCGGCGCGATGGCGCTCGCGCGGCCGTCGATCGAGGCGGTCTCCGCCGGCGACTATCCCGACGGCGCCGAGCTGCTCGCCCACGCGCGCGTCCGCTGGAGCGACGTCGGCGTGCCCGACGAGACCACGACGGCGAAGGTCGAGAAGGACCCGGCGGCCGAGCAGGGCAAGCACCTGTGCGTCGACGGCGTGCTCGTCTACATCACGCGCCGCAAGCTCGACGGCCGGCCGTTCTACGTCGGCTCGCTGACGACCACCACCGGCGACCGCGTCACCTTCCTCGCCGCCGGCTCGAGCGGCGACCTCTACAAGCGCGACCGGGCGCGCCTGTGCGGCGTCGTCACCGGCGCGACCTCGGGCGACACGTCGATGTTCGGCATGTTCGACCTCCCCGACAACCGCCACCCGCCCGTCGAGGAAGCCCCCTGACGCCGGGCGCGCCGGGCCCCGCCCGCGGCCCGGTTCGCGCCGCGCGGCCACATGCCGTACGGTTGGGATCCCATGCGGATCGCCGTCGTGTTCGACACGCCGTACGCGGACTGGACCCCCGCGCGACAGGCCGAGCAGATGCGGCGCGAGCACGCCGCCGCGGCCAAGAACCCCGACGACGAGCCGGAGATGGAGTACCAGGTGGCGCAGGCGCTGATCGACAGCGGCCACGAGGTGCTGCTGATCGGCGTCCGCGACGACGTCCACGACGCCAGCGCCCAGCTCGCCGGCTGGCGGCCCGACCTGGTGTTCAACGCCACCGAGGCCTTCGGCGACAACCCCGAGCTCGACTACCTGATCCCGGCGATGCTCGAGGCGCAGGGCTACCGCTACACCGGCGCGCCGCCGGTGGCGCTGCTGGTCACCCGCCACAAGGCGATGAGCAAGAAGATCCTCGCCTACCACGGCGTGAAGGTCCCCGGCTTCGTCACCTACCGGGTCGGCGAGCGGCCGGGCCCGACCTTGCCGCTCCGCTTCCCGGTGATCGTCAAGCCGATGCTCGCCGACGGCTCCGAGGGGATCGGCCGGGCGTCGATCGTCCGCAACGTGACGGCGCTGGCCCGGCGGGTCGCCTTCCTCCACCGCCGCTTCGGCAAGCCGGCGATCGCCGAGGAGTACATCGAGGGCCGCGAGCTCTACGCGACGATCGTCGGCAACGGCGAGCAACTGCAGGTGCTGCCGTTCGTCGAGCTGGTGTTCGACCGCGGCGCCTCGCGGCCGGAGTCGCGCATCCAGACCCGCAAGGCGAAGTGGGACCTGGCCTACCGGCGGCGGCGCGGCATCCGCACCGTCTACGCGCGCCGGCTGTCGGCGGCCGCGCGCGCCCGCCTCGAGGAGGTCTGCCGGATCGCGTTCCGCGCGCTGTGGCTGCGCGACTACGCGCGCGTCGACGTCCGGATCACGCCCGACGGCGAGGTCTGGTTCCTCGAGGCCAACGCGAACCCCTACCTGAGCTTCGGCCACAACTCCGCCGAGGCGGCGCACAAGGCGGGCATGTACTACGAGGCGTTCATCCAGCGCATCTGCGACGAGGCGATGAGGCGCGATGCCTGATCGCCCGCGGCCCGAGACCCGCTGTCGTTGCGGCCATCCGCTCCAGCGCTTCTGGCGGTTCTGCCCCCACTGCGCGCGCGCCCAGGTGTGGCGCGACACCGGCCACGTCACCGGCGCCGAGTGCGGCCACTGCGGCTGGGTGGTCTCGGACCGGGCCTGGTTCTGCCCGTGGTGCGGCGTCGACCTCCACGAGCCCGGCGTGTCGAGCGCGCGGCCGCTGCGCGCGCCCAAGGGCTTCCGCTTCGACGCCCGCTGCGACGCCGGCTGCGGCGGCGGCGTGCAGTACCCGATGTCGTTCTGCCCGTGGTGCGACGCGCCGCAGAGCTGGGACGACCGCGATCGGTTCGAAGGCGTCTGCCCGCGCTGCGAGCGCGGCGTCGACGACTGGATGGACACCTGCCCCTGGTGCGGCCAGGATCCGACCGGCCGCGACCTGATCGAGCCGGCGGTCCGCGAGATCCGCCGCCTGCTGCGCACCGCCGGCATCGCGAACTGGGGGTTCCGCCTGCTGCTCCGCCCCGGCGGCTCCGGCGTCGCCCCCGGCTCGCCGAAGATCATCGAGATCAACCGCGCGCACATCCTCGGCCTGCGCCGGCGCGACCAGGTGTCGTGGCCGACGGTGGTCGGGCTCATCGCCCACGAGCTCGGCCACAGCTTCCTCTTCCATCACTGGCGGTGGACCCGCACGCCGCGCTTCCGCCGGGTGTTCGGCGAGGTCGACAAGGCCTACCGCGTCGACGAGGACACGCCGGTCTACTTCGATCGCCGGCGGGTCGCCTACGCGCCGCTCGAGCACGTGAGCGGCTACGCGGCGACCCATCCGCAGGAGGACTTCGCCGAGACGTTCCGCATCTACGTCACCCGCAAGCGCCGCCTGCGCGAGCTGTTCGCCGAGCTCGGCCGCAAGCGCAAGGCGGTGCGCGTGTACGAGAAGTTCCTCCTCCTCCACGACTACGTCCGCTCGCTGCGCGGCTGGACCTGACGGCGGCGCGCGCCTCGCTACAGGCGCTGTTCCCAGCCGACGTTCACGGTGAAGAACGGCGACACCGGCAGCCAGCCCTTCATCGACGCGCGAGCGTAGACCTCGCGGGTGGCGGGCCGGCCGATCACGGGTGGGAGCAGAACTCGTCGGCGTGGTCGAAGCGGGCGGCGAGCGAGGCGGACGGCGGCGAGGTGTCGGCCTTGAGGTCCCAGCGATCGTCCCAGTCGCCGGTGGCGCCGTACCGCCAGCGGCCGGCGATCGCGCGCACGCCGTCGCGGTCGACGATGACCCGCATCTCGACGTCGCCCGCGTCGCCGGGGGCGCGCCGCGACGGCGCCTCGCACCACCAGCCGATGAACGCGTCGCCGACGAGCTTGCCGCGGATCGTGCCGTCGTCGTGCTCGTAGACGCCCCACAGCTCGTCGCCGACGCGCCGCACGATCAGGTGGCCGAAGTCGCCGTACCAGCGGCCCGCGATCTCGGCGGCCGGCGCCGGCGGCGCGCCGACGAGCTGGTTCGGATCGGCGCACGCGTCGGGGTCGGGCAGCGTCGACGCGTCGGCGATCACGAGCGGACCGGTCTCGGCGCGCGCGATCAGGTCGCGCATCGACGCGATCGACGTCCGGAGGCAGCGCTCGCTGGCGCTGGCGATCGCGCGGGTCCAGCTCCGTCCGCTGCGGATCGACTGGCACGAGCCGACCGCGGCGCGCTGCCAGCGCTGCGACCACGCGTCGAGCGCGGTGGACAGCTTGTTGGTGGCGTCGGGGCCGCGCTGCGGATCGAGCTTCACGTAGTTGGCGGCGATCTTGTTGCGCGCGCTCGGGCCCCACGCGGCGACCGCGGGCGTGCCGGCGGCGTCGCACGAGCCGGGCCCCGGCGAGCCGCGGGCGATCAGCA
>DASZXE010000744.1:0-7670 GCA_035546475.1 Kofleriaceae bacterium | reverse complement strand
CGGCTTCGTCGGGTTCGGCGGGCCGTTCGCGCGCCCGCCGCGGCCGGCGATGGTGCGCGAGCGGCTGGTGTGCACCGACGGCGACGTCACGTGCGAGCTGTTCGCCGACGCGTTCGGCGCCCGGCTGGTGCCGGCGCCGTGGGCGCACGCCGAGGCGGTGGCGGCGCGCGCCGGCACGACGCTCGCGGGCGGCGCGCTCGCGGTCTCGCCGGACGGGCGGGTCACCGTCGGGCGCGAGTCGGTCGTCATCGCCGCGCTCGCCGGCGCCAGCGCGATCGCCGCCGCCCACGGCATGATCGCGGTGACGCTCGCCGACAGCCACAAGGTCTTCGTCGTCGGGCGAGCGGGGCAGGGCGCGCCGTGACCGCCGCGGTCGCCGCCGCGTCGGTGGACGCCGCGATCCTCGCCGCCGAGGTCGCCTTCCAGCAGGCGTGGCCGCGCGCGCTCACCGCCTTCAGCCCGTTCACCCGGCTGGCGGCGCCGATCCTGTGCCGCAGCGCCGCCGACGCCGCCCGCGAGGAGCTCGAGGGCTCCTTCGCCATGATCCGCCTGCGCGACGATCGCATCGTGATCGGCCTGCCGGAGATCGTCGAGCGCGGCCTCGTCCCGCACGCCCACGCGATCCTGTCGCACGAGGTCGGCCACTACGTGCACGCGCCCGGCACGCTGCGCGAGCACGTCCGCCTCCACGATCGCATCCGCCGCACGCTGCCGGCGGAGCTCGCCGCCCACGCCGGCCTGGTCGCCAACCTCTACACCGACCTGCTCCTCAACGATCGCCTGCAGCGCAGCGGCACCGCCGACATCGCCGCGGTCTACGCCGCCCTCCGCGGCGGCGCGGAGAGCGAGCTGTGGTCGCTCTACCTGCGCAGCTACGAGTGGCTGTGGCTCCTGCCGCCCGGCACGCTCTGCGCCGCGCCGCCGGCGGCAGTCGACGGGGACGCGGAGCTGGTCGCGCGCGTCGTCCGCAACTTCCGCAGCGACTGGCTCGAGGGCGCCGCCTCGTTCACGCTGCTCGTCGCGCCGTACCTCGCGGGGCTGCCGCAGGATCGGCCGGGCGTCGGCCCGTGGATGGACACCGCGGCGACGTCGATCGGCGACCGCGTCCCCGACGGGCTCACCGACGACGACTTCGATCCCTCGCAGGTCCCGCACCCCGCCGTCGACGCGCGCCTCACCGGTGACGACGCCGAGGCCGATGCCGCCGCCGGGCAGGGCGACGGCCGCGCGCGCCGCGGCGACGGCCGCCCCGATCGCCGCGCGGTCAAGCGCGGCCCCAGGGAGTGGCTCGACACCCTGCGCGCGGTCGGCGTGCGCCGCTCGCCCGAGGAGCTGGTCGCCCGCTACTACCGCGAGCTCGCGATGCCGCACGTCATCCCGTTCCCCGGCCTGCCGGTGCCGCGCGCGGCCGATCCGCTGCCCGAGGGCCTCGACACCTGGGAGGCCGGCGGCCCGCTCGAGGCGATCGACTGGATCTCGTCGCTCGTCAAGAGCCCGGTCCTCATCCCCGGCGTCACCACCGTCGAGCGCGTCTACGGCACCAGCGACGGCGGCGAGCCCGAGCGGCGGCCGCCCGACCTCTACGTCGGCATCGACTGCTCCGGCTCGATGGGCAACCCGGCGCAGCAGCTCGCGTACCCGATCGTCGCCGGCGCGGTGCTCGCGCTGTCGGCCCTGCGCGCCGGCGCGCGGGTGATGGTCTGCCTGTCGGGCGAGTGGCACGGCGCCGGCAACTTCCTCGAGACGCCCGGCTTCCTCCGCGACGAGGCCGCGATCCTCGGCGTCCTCACCGGCTACCTCGGCACCGGCTGCTCGTTCGGGCTGCCGCGCCTCGCGACGACCTTCGCCGGCGCCGCGCCGCGCACGCGGCCGGTCCACCTCGTCGTCGTCAGCGATTCGGATCTGTTCGGCGAGATCGACGGCACCGTCGACGGCTGGGCGATCGCGCGCCGCGCGGTCGACGCCGCCGGCGCGGGCGCCAGCGCGGTGCTCAACCTCGGCAACGCGAGCTACGAGCCGCAGCTCGCGCAGGTGCGCGACGCCGGCTTCACCCCGTACATCGTCGCCAGCCAGGCGGCGCTGGTCGACTTTGCCCGCGCGTTCGCGCGGCGTACGTTCGGCGCGAAGCCATGACGCCTCCGGCCGCCGACGTCGTGCGCCTGACCGAGCGGCTCGCCCGCGCGCCGGCGGTCTTCCTCGCGCCGCTCGCCGCGGGGCCGGGCGGCACCGACCTCGCCGCGGTGATCGCCGATCTCTTCCGCGATCGCGCCGCGCGGCCGCCGGCCGCCGGGGTCGCCGCGCGCTTCCGGACCGACGGGGCGACGCCCGCGCGTCTGCGCCACCTGCAGCTCGTGCTGCTGGCGACCTGGCTGCTCGCCGACGACGCGTTCGGCGACGTCGCGCCCGACGCGCTGGCCGCGCTCCTCGACGAGCGGCTCGCGGCGCTGGCGGCGGTGGTGATGCCGCGCAAGTTCCTCGACGACGCCGAGCGCCGCGAGGAGCTGGCCCGCACCTGCCTGGCCGCGCTCGGCCGCACGCCGGCCGGCGAGACCGCGACGGTCGCCGAGGATCGCCTCGCCGCGCTCGACTCGATCCGCCGCCGCGACCTCCTGCGCGAGGCCCGCGCGCGCGAGGCGGCCCGCGAGGCGGAGCGCGCCCGCCGCCAGAAGGAGCTCGACGCCCTGCGCGCCCAGGAAGAAGAGGAGCGCCGGCAGGCCGCGCGCACCACGCACGAGGACTGATGCAGCGAGCCATCCCACCCGAGTGGCGTGCGCGGGCGCCGGCGATGACCGAGGGCGCCTGGGCCGGGCTGTCGCGCGTGCTCGAGCACGTCGACGCGCCGCGCTACAACCGGACGCTCGGCGATCGCGTCGGCGACGGCGAGCTGGCCGCGCTCGCCGCGATGCGCGCCGCGCTGGCGACCGCGCCGCGCGAGGCCGACCGCGCCCCGTCGGCGCGCACCGCCGACTTCGTCGAGGCCCTGCGCGATCGCCTGTGGCTGCTCGACGACCTGCCCGACGGCCTCGACGTCGCCCGCGACTTCGAGGAGCTGCCGACCACCGACCGCGACGCGCTCGCCCACCGCCTGCACGACCTCGTGCCGCGCGACCTGCCGCTCGACGACGCGATCGTCTACTCGACGTCGGCGACCACCGGCCACGCGGTCATCGTCCCCAGCCATCCGCGGGCGATGGTGCAGAACCTCGCCCACCTCGAGCGGCTCGCGGCCTTCCACGGCGTCACGCTCGCGCCGCGCGAGGGCGAGCCAGCGGCGATGAACGCCTCGATGCAGCGGCAGACGTACGTCTTCGCGACGACGATGAGCGGCTGGGCCGGCGGCGTGTTCGTCAAGGTCAACCTCGCGCCGCACGACTGGGCCGGCGGCGAGGCGTCGCGCGCCCGCTTCCTCGCCGACGTCGCGCCGCCGTTCCTCGCCTCGGAGCCGGTCACGCTCGGCGAGGCGATCCGCCTCGAGCTGCCGCTCCGCCCGCGGTTCGTGGTGTCGAGCGCGATCGGGCTGCCGCCGGCGGTCGCCGCCCGCGTGCGCGACGCCTGGGGCGCGGCGGTCGTCGACCTCTACTCGACGACCGAGACCGGGCCGATCGCCGCGACCGTGCCCGGCGTCGACGGCCACGTCGTGCTGCTGCCCGACCTCTACGTCGAGGCGCTCGACGCCCACGGTGCCCGCGTCGCCGACGGCCTACGCGGCGAGCTGACCGTCACCGGCGGCCGCAACCCGTTCCTGCCGCTCGTCCGCTACCGCACCGGCGATCACGGCCGGCTCGCGACCGTGACGCTGCCCGACGGCAGCCGCGCCCGCGTCATCCTCGACCTCGAGGGCCGCGCGCCGGTCACCTTCCGCGCGACCGACGGCGGGCCGGTCGGCTCGGTCGACCTCGCCCGCCGGCTGCGCGCGGTCGCGCCGTTCGTCCAGCACGCGCTCCACCAGCGCGCCGACGGCTCGGTCGAGCTGCGCCTGCGGCCGCTGCCGGGCGTGCCGATCCCGCGCGACGACTTCGCGCACGTCCTCCGCGACCTCCTCGGCCGCGACGCCGCCGTCACCGTCGTCGTCGATCCCGCCCTCGGTTCCGACGGCAAGAAGGTCGTCGCCTGGCGCAGCGACCTTTGATCGCTGCGCGAACGCCCGTCTGGCTTGTTGCGGTGACAGCGGCTACGATCTGTCGATGGCCGCCGGAAGCCACCACGTGGAGATCGGTCTCGACTTGCCGCAGGACCTGCCGCTCTTGGCCCTGCCAGAAGGTGTCGACCGGCGGCTGCACGCGCTGCTCGACAAGCAGGACCGCGGTGAGGCGCTCACGCCTGATGAGCGCGCGGAGGCCGAAGGGCTCGTCACGCTCTGCGAGCTCCTCGATCTCCTGCGGCTGCGCGCACAGCGCGCCGCTGGTGGCTGAGGGTGACGCGATCGGCGCTCCCCGCGTCGCTGCAACGGCGCGTGCGTGCTCGCGCTGGCGAGCGCTGCGAGTACTGTCGGCTGCCGCAGTCGGGCCAGGAGGCCACGTTCCACGTTGACCACATCGTGCCGCTCCGTTCGGGCGGTCCGACGACGCTCGACAACCTCGCCCTCGCCTGCGTCTCCTGCTCGTTGCGCAAGGGAGCCCGCATCTCGGTGCCCGATCCGCAGGAGGGGCCGGACGTTCCCCTCTTCCATCCCCGCCGCGACCTCTGGGACGAGCACTTCTCATCGCCGATGACGGCACGCTCGCGCCATCGACGACCGAATCCTCCCCGGGACGTGTGCTCCTCGAACGGGCGGTCGCTGCGGATCGCAGGAACGGTGGCAGCAGCGAGCCACGGGCGCTCGCGACGCACCGAGCCCTGGCGCTCGTGTACCGGCGGCAGGGCGACGCTGCCGCGGCTCGCGATCTCATGAACGGCGTCTTCGAGTCGGAGCCCGACGCCTCGGATTGATCCTCGGGCGGCGGTCGCGGCCCTTTCCCGGCGGGCCGCGGCGCGGTACGCATGGCGGCCATGTCGAACGCCAAGGCCCAGACCGCGATCACCCCGACCCGCGCCGACAACTACGCCGAGTGGTACCAGCAGGTGGTCAAGGCCGCCGACCTGGCCGAGGCGTCGCCGGTGCGCGGCTGCATGGTGATCAAGCCGTGGGGCTACGCCCTGTGGGAGAACGTCCAGCGCGTCCTCGACGGGATGATCAAGGCGACCGGCCACGTCAACGCCTACTTCCCGGTCTTCATCCCGCTGTCGTTCCTCGAGAAGGAGGCCGCCCACGTCGAGGGCTTCGCCAAGGAGTGCGCGGTCGTCACCCACCACCGCCTGGTCGCCAGGGACGGCAAGCTGGTGCCGGATCCGGCCAGCGAGCTCGAGGAGCCGCTGATCGTCCGCCCGACGTCGGAGACGATCATCGGCGAGATGTTCGCCAAGTGGGTGCAGAGCTACCGCGACCTGCCGCTGCTGGTGAACCAGTGGGCCAACATCGTCCGCTGGGAGATGCGCACGCGCCTGTTCCTGCGCACCGCCGAGTTCCTCTGGCAGGAGGGCCACACCGCCCACGCGACCGCGGCCGAGGCGGTCGCCGAGACGATGAAGATGCTCGACGTCTACGCCGACTTCAACGAGGGCTGGACGGCGGTGCCGGTCATCAAGGGCGAGAAGACCGCCGGCGAGCGCTTCCCCGGCGCGGTGTCGACCTACTGCATCGAGGCGATGATGCAGGACCGGAAGGCGCTGCAGGCCGGCACCTCGCACTTCCTCGGCCAGAACTTCTCGAAGGCGGCCGGCATCCGGTTCTCCGACGAGAAGGGCGGCATCGAGCACGCGTGGACGACCTCGTGGGGCATGACCACGCGGCTCATCGGCGCGATGATCATGACCCACGCCGACGACGACGGCATGGTCTGCCCGCCGAGGGTCGCGCCCGCCCACGTCGTGATCCTGCCGGTCGTCCACAAGCCGGAGGATCGCCAGCGGGTGATGGACTGGTGCGCGGCGCTCGCCGCCGACCTGCGCAAGCAGTCGTTCGACGGCGTGCCGGTGCGCGTCGAGCTCGACGGCCGCGACCTGCGGGGCGGCGACAAGGTCTGGCAGTGGATCAAGAAGGGCGTGCCGCTCCGCCTCGAGGTCGGCCCGCGCGACCTCGACAAGGACTCGGTCTTCATGGCGCGGCGCGACCGCGGCGTGAAGGAGAAGGCGTCGGTCGGGCGCGGCGAGCTGGTCGGCACGATCGCGACGCTGCTGCAGGAGATCCAGGACGGCCTGCACGCGAAGGCGGTCGCCCACCGCGAGGCGAACACGCGGATCATCGACAGCAAGGACGACTTCTACGCGTGGTTCACCCCGCCGGCGACCAAGGACCCGAGCGATCCGACGCCGATCCACGGCGGCTTCGCGATGACCCACTTCGGCGGCGACGTCGAGGTCGAGCGCCAGATCAAGGACGACCTCGGCGTCACCGTGCGCTGCATTCCGTTGACCTCGTCTCTGGGTGACGGCGAGCCCGGCACCTGCCCGTTCTCCGGCAAGCCGAGCCCGAAGCGGGTCGTCTGGGCGAAGAGCTACTGATCGCTCACTGCGGCGGCGACGGGGCGGGGCGGGCGGAGGCGACGTAGGCCTGGACGGCGCGGAGGATCGCGCCGACGCGGCTGCCGAGCTCGGCGGCGAACCGCCAGCGCTGGTCGCGCTCGGCGGCGACGCCGCGCATGATCGCGGCCTCGAGCGGCGCGGGGACGGCGGCGGCGAGCGACGCGAGGCGGACCGGCGGCGAGGCGCGATCGCCGCCGTGGTAGGGCAGCTTGCCGGACAGCAGCTCGAACAGCGTGACCGCGGCCGAGAAGACGTCGGCCTGCTGATCGAGCTCCGCGGCCCCGGCGCCGCCGCGCGAGCCGGCGAGCAGCTCGGGCGCCAGGTAGCCGGGGACGGCGCCGAGGACGGCCGGCGGGCCCTCGGCGCGCGGCACCAGGATCGCGGGCTCCAGCAGCTTCACCACGCCGCTGGCGGTGCGCATGATGTTGCCGGGGCGGACGTCGTGGTGGACGAGGCGGTGGCCGTGCAAGGTCGCCAGCGCGTCGAGCACCTGCTTCATGATCCGCAGCGACTCGACGATCGGCAGCCCGCCCGGCTCGCGGACCAGCGTCGCCACCGTCGGGCCGTCGACCAGCTCCATCGCGACGAACGCGCGGCCGGCGAGGACGCCGGTGTCGTGGATGGTGACCAGGTTCGGGTGGGCGAGCGCCGCCGCCGCGTGCGCGCGCTGCTCGAACAGCTCGCGGACCGTCCGCTGGCCGGACAGCGCCTCCGACAGCAGCTTGAGCGCGACGTCGCGGCGCAGCCGGTGATCGTGGGCGCGGTAGACGACCGCGATGCGGCCGCGGCCGAGCTCGCCGCGCAGCTCGTAGCGCTCGTTGCCGGCCGGCTCGTCGTCGGCGCCGAGGCGGGTGGCGCCGGCGAGCGCGTCCTTCCAGCCGCGCAGGTCCTCGACCCGCTTCCACGCGTCGCGGTAGCCGGGCGAGACGTCGTTGACCGCCTCGAACGCGGCGAGCGCGTCGTCGAAGTTGCCCTGCGCATGGTGGGCGAGGCCCATCCGGTAGTAGACCTCGATGTTGCCGAGGTCGCAGGGGCGGCCGCCGGCGAAGTCGCGCAGGGTGTCGACGGCGGGGCCGCGGCGCGCGACGGCGAGCGCGCCGTCGTCGAGG
>DASZXE010000743.1:0-5140 GCA_035546475.1 Kofleriaceae bacterium | reverse complement strand
GCTCGTGCACGGCCGAGCGCGCGGCTGCCCAGGCGCCGGCGGTCGGCGTCGCCGCCGGGACCACGCGCAGCGTGACCGCCGGCTGGCCGCGGACGACGACGAGGTAGGTGCCGGCGTCGAGGCCGGCGATGCGGAGCAGGTCGCCATCGGCGGCGAGCCGGTCGCCGACGTGGCGGACCGGCACGTTGCCGCGGTACTCGAGCGCGTACCAGTCGAGGCCGGCGGCGAGGCCGCGCGCGAGGCCGGCGGGCGCGGGCAGGGCGGCCGGCTCGCCCTCGACGATCACCAGCTCCGTCGGGTGGGTCGGCCGGGGGGCGCCGAGGTCGAAGCGCTGCTCGCCGCCGCCGGCGCTCGCCTCGAGCGCGGTCACGCCGTCGAGCGGCCCGAGCTCGATCGCGCCCCGCTCGTCGGTGGCGAGGGTGACGTCGACGGTGCGCGCGCTCGCCCAGTGCGCGAGCGACAGCGAGACCGCGCGGCCGGGGCGCGGCTCGCCGCTCTTGCCGAGCAGCGACAGCCGGTAGCCGCCGGCGGTCCAGGTCAGGTAGAGCGCCTCGGTCGCCGGCCCCGCGTGCAGCGTGCCGACGTCGATCGCGGCCGGGCAGGCGAGGTCGACCGTCCGCTGCTCGGACACGATCCGGTAGCGGCCGCCGACGGTCAGCTCGAGGCGGGCGAGGTCCTCGCCGACCGGGATCGTCAGCTCGCTGTCGCGATCGTCGGCGACCGCGAGCGGCCGGCGCCGGCGCGCCGGCACGCCCGCGCGATCGGTCGACACCACCTCGACGTACGGGTCGTCGAGGAGCGCCAGGCTCACCGCGGTGCCGCCGACCGTGAGCTGCGCGCGCACGACCGCGGTCGCGTCGCGGCCGGGGATCAGCGCCTGGCGATCGAGCAGCACCGCGGCGGTCAGCGCCGGCGTCTCGGCGACCAGGTCGAGGTGGGTCACCGACGCGAGGTCGCCGTCGACGAGCAGCGCCGCGCTCGAGCCCGGCCGCGTCGAGAACGGCACCGCGATCGTGTCCGCGCCCTCGCGCGCGCGGAGCTCGCGGCCGCCGAGCCAGATGGCGGCGCCGGGGCGGACCCGCCCGTCGTCGTCGAGGACGGTGACCGCCAGGCCGGCGGCGCTGCGTCGCGCGGCGGCGCGCAGCCCGCCCTTGCGGACGAGCGCGCGACACGCCCGGCCGCCGCCGATCAGCTCGACGATGTACGTGCCCGGCCGGTCGCACGCCGGCAGCTCGATCCGCAGGCGCCGCCGCACCATCGCCGGCGCGTCGATCGCCCGCACCTCCTCGAAGCCGGCGGCGAGCCCGTCGAGGTCGAGCGTGCTCGGCACCTCGCCGCCGCGGGTCTGGAAGCAGGCGAGCGGGTTGGTGCGGAAGACGCGCACGCGCAGGGCCGGCACGTGCTTGACGTCGACGTCGACGGCGACGCGCGCGGCGGCGGCGAACCGCGCCGGGTTCGTCGGCGCGAGCTCGAGCTCGACGCGATCGCGCAGCGCCGCGGCCGCCGCCGGCCCGAGGCGGTGCGTCCACCGCTCGCCGTCGGGCGCGCCGGCCAGGAGCCGCGCCTCCGCCTGCAGGCGCTCGAGCCAGTCGCTGTCGACGAAGGCGGCGAACGCGCCGGTGTCCTCGCGGGCGAGGAAGTGGCCGAGGTACGCGCGCACGAGCGGCTCGTCGTCGGTGACCGGCGGCAGCGCGGTGCCGAGCGCGGCGCCGTCGAGAGCGGCGACCTCCGCGCGATCGACGCCGGCCAGCCACGGGCCGCGCACGTACGCGGCGCGGCGGGGCAGCGCGAGGTACGCGAGCAGCCGGTCGCGGTCGTACCGGTCGACGCGGCGATCGAGGTCGAGCTGGTGGTAGAGCACGTGCACGCGCAGCGCGTTGAAGCTGGGCGCGAGGCGGGCCGCGAGCTCCCACAGCCGGGCGAGGTAGGCGGCGCGCGCGTCGAGGTCGGCGTCGAGGTCGACCTCGGGCGGCGGCTGCAGGCGCGCGACGACCGCGTCGACCCACGGCCGCTGCGCGGTCACCGCGGGCCGCAGGCGGGCGACGTCGACCAGCTCGTCGCTGGTGAGCCGCGCGTGGAGCGCGAGCGAGCCGAAGCCGCGCGACGACGGCTCGCCGAGGTCGCCGGCGACGAGCTCGACGAGGCCGGGCAGGCCGGTGCGATCGAGCCGCTCGAGCAGCGCGCGCCGCCGGGTGGCGTCGAGCGGGCGGCCGAGCAACGCCGGCAGGCCGGCGGCGGTGACCTGCTCGACGCCGCGGCCGGCGGCCAGCGCGTCGTCGAGCACGCGGTCGAGCGCGAGCGGCGCGTCGTCGAGGCGCGTCGGGTGACGTGCGGCGCCCGCCTCGACCTCGGCCTCGTGGTACAGCTCGAGGCCGGCGGCGTCGGCGAGCTCGTCGGCGTGGCCGGCAAGGTCCTGGCCGAGGCGCAGCAGGAGCTGGCGCCGCTCGATGCGCTGGCGCGCGTCGGTGTCGCCGTGCCGCGACGTCCAGCCGTCGAGCAGCCGGTCGACCTCGTCGAGTGCGCCCTGGTGCTGCAGCGCGATCGCCCGCCAGGTGTCGTGGTCCTCGCTGCCGGGGACGAGGGCGGCGAGCGCGGCGTCGCGGTCGTCACCGAGGGCGAGCGCCTCGAGCTGGTCGATCTCCATCCGGCGACGGTAGCGGACGTCGCCGTGCGCCGCCGGCACTCCCGCGGGTCACATGTTGCCCATGCGCTCCCAGCGGATCGGCACCGTCTTGTCCGGCGTGGTGGCCGTGCCGGTCATGCTATCTCCGCCCGCGTCGAGGTGGAGCTTGTAGTGGACGTCGAAGCTCGTGTGGAGGACGAGATCGAAGTCGTCGCCGTCGATCGACACCGACTTGACCTCGTCGGAGTGCGACGCGCCCATCGGGACGACGAAGACCTTTCCGCCGCTCGCGCCGACCTGGTACTCGTCGTGATAGTCGACGTCGGTCTCGCCGGGGACGCCCCAGAACTCGCGCCAGGTGCCGAGCGGGCTCTTGCGAGCGGGCGCGTCGGTGTGCGCCCTGGAACAGCCGGTACCGACGACGAGGAAGAGGAGGGCGAGGAGCGCGAGTGCGGCGCGACGGGTCATGGCGGGGATCATTGCCGGCTCGCACGGGCGCCGTCGAGGTAGTACGGTCGGAAGATGCGGTCGCGACACCTGCTCCTCGCCGCGCTGGTGATCGCCGTGGCGGCGCCGCGCGCGGCCGACGCGGCCCCGCGGCACGCGAAGGCGAAAGCGACGAAGCCGGCGAAGGTCGCGAAGAAGCGCGCGGTCACCCGCCGCCGCGCCCGCGCCCACGCGACCGCCTCGCGGCGCACCGGCACCCGCCGCGGCGGCCTGTCGATGGCGCTCAACATGCCGCCCGGCTGGCGCTGGCCGCCGAGCCCCGCGATGATCGCCGCCGGCAAGAGCTGCACCGATCGCCTCGACGAGCTGGGCGTCGAGTGGAAGCCGGCGCCGGCGCTCGAGAAGGTCGCGACGCCGATCACCGTGCCGGCGATGACCTTCGGCGGCATCCGGATCGTGTCGTGGTTCCGCCGTCCGCCGTTCGTGATGGACTGTCACCTCGCGCTCGCGCTGGCGACCTTCGCGAAGGACCTGCACGACCTCGGCATCCGCCAGATGAAGTTCTCGCGCATCTACGGCTACACGCCGGTGCGCGTCGGCGGCAAGACCAAGCCGATCCTGTCGCGCCACGCGCTCGGGCTCGCGATGGACGTCTGGTCGGTGACCGACGCCGACGGCCACGAGTCGGTCGTCGCCACCGACTACAAGGCGGGCGACCCGATGCTGCTACGGCTCGAGACGTTCCTGAACGACTCGGGCGGCTTCCGCACCGTGCTCACGCCCGCCAACGACCCCATCAGCCACCGCGACCACTTCCACATCGAGGCCAAGGTCGACTACGGCCCGTAGGCCACCGCTGGCCGGGGCCGCGGCCGGGGCCGCGCCGTCACTGCGGCCAGTTCTCGCAGTCCTGGACCAGGCTCGGATCGAAGCGCACCGACCACTTGAAGATGTAGCCGTTGTCGATGCCCCAGCGGTCCTCGACGCGGATCGTCCACGGGCCGTTGAGCGGGCAGCCGACGAACGCGTCGAGCGGCAGGGACGACTGGTAGTCGCCCGAGTGCAGCGTGTGCTCGGCCGGGTGGGCGTTCGCGTACGGGATCCACGGCAGGTCGGTCGCGGTCGGCGTCCAGCAGTAGTCCCAGCCGGTGCCGGGGATCGGCTGGACGTCGTCGTTGTCGTTCGGGATGCCGAGGAAGACCTCGCCGCCCATGTGGCCCTGGAAGTCGTCGAGCATCACGCGGGTGCCGTTCG
Organism: Kofleriaceae bacterium; assembly: GCA_035546475.1. Classification (GTDB taxonomy): domain Bacteria; phylum Myxococcota_A; class Polyangia; order Haliangiales; family Haliangiaceae; genus UBA2376. Next base: position 816 of record DASZXE010000743.1, on the reverse strand, counting down.
GGCACTCCGCGTAGATGACGAGGTCGCGCATCCACGAGTGCTCCATGTTCACGCAGATGCCCTGTAGCTTCGTGATGTCGTCGAGCGTCTGGCCGGCGGTGAAGCCGGTGAACATCAGCGTGTCCTCGAAGCCGGCGCACGGCTGCGTCTCGTCCTCGGGGCAGGCGCCGTCGGGCAGCGCGAGCATGCCCTCGGGGGCCTGCAGGGTGCCGCAGGTCGACGCCGGGCAGGTCGGCGTCCCCTCGCAGTCGGCGTCGTCGCAGTCGACGATGTTGTCGCAGTCGTTGTCGACGCCGTCGTTGCAGACCTCGGGCGACGGGGTGCAGCCGGTGCAGATCGGATCGTGCTCGCAGGCCGAGTCGTCGCAGTCGACCTGGTGGTTGCAGTTGTTGTCGACGCCGTCGTCGCAGACCTCGCGGGACTGCGGATCGCACTGGACCGTGCTGTCGTCGTCGCCGCCGCCGCCTCCCGCCGGACCGCAACCGAGGAACGCGAACGACAGGACCGACGCGGCGAGAGCGGGGACGTGGAGCAGGCGAGTCTTCATCGGGAGCCTCCGTCGAACAGCGAGGGCGAGATAGGGCCGTACCCGGCGGGCGTGCTGGCGGGACTGTAGTCCTTTCGCGGCGTGGGAAGAAGCGGAAATCACCCGCCCGCCGTCGAGCGTCGGACCTCCTCCGCCGCCGGCCGCACGGGGGATTACGGTTCAAGCCCGGTCGGGGCGGCGGAGGCGCCGGCGCGGGCCAGCGGCGCGCCGCGGCGCAGCGCGTCGACGGCCACCATCGCGGCGGCGAACCGGTGACGCGCGGCGGCGAG
>DASZXE010000742.1:0-3502 GCA_035546475.1 Kofleriaceae bacterium | reverse complement strand
GCGCTCGCCGCCGCGCCGCGGCTCCTGATCGCGGGCCGCGCGCAGGAGCTCGCCGAGATCGGCCGGCACCTTCGGGTGCACGCGGCGCAGCACGATCAGCGCGTCGCGCGCGGCGTCGGTCAGCCCCATCGCGGCCAGCGCGACGATCAGCGTGCGGCGCGCCTCCAGCTCGAGCGCGGGCAGGAGGCCGCCGCGGCTGGCCTCCTGCAGGTGGCGCGCGCCGGCGTCGGCGTGGCCGCGCGCGACCAGGATGCGGCCGAGCCGCAGGTGGATCTCCGGCTGCTCGTCCTCGGCGGCGAGGTCGAGCGCGCGCTCGAGGACGCGGGTCGCCTCGCGGTCGCGGCCGGCGGCCTCGAGCAGGCGCGCCGCGTCGAGATCGCGGTGCGCGCGCAGGTAGTGATCGATCGCCCGCTCGCGCTCGCCGAGGCGCTCGGCGAGCGGCCCGGCGGCGTGGTGGCGGCGCTGGCCGGCGAAGACGTCGAGGGCGATCCGGGCGCCGGCCTCGGTGGCGCCGAGCTCGGACGCGAGCGCGGCCACCCGCGGCTCGTCGCGGGAGAGGATCGCGGTGCGCAGGGCGGCGCCGAGCTCGCCGGCCGCCTGCCACGCGGCGCTGGCGGCGGCGAAGTCCCAGATCGTCTCCCACAGGCGCGCGGCGGCGGCGTGATCGCCGGCGGCGGCGGCGGCGCGCGCGGCGTCGGCGTGGCGCCCGGCGCCGGTCAGCGCGGCGACGTCGTGCTCGGCGTCGTGCTCGACGTCGTGCTCGGCGTCGTGCTCGACCGCCAGCTCGACCTCCAGCTCGTCGCCGTGGCCGACGCCGTGCTCGTCGTCGTGCTCGACGTCGCGCTCGTCGTTGATCGGCACCGCCGGCAATGGTACACGGCGCAGCCCGCCCCGGCTCGTCGCGGCGGCGAGAGGACCTCCATGAAGACCCGCAGCGCCCACCGCTCGCTCCTCATCGTCGGCTCGGTCGCCTTCGACGACATCGACGGCCCGTTCGGCATGCACGAGAACCTGCTCGGCGGCTCGGCGTCGTTCATCTCGCGCGCCGCCTCCTACTTCACGCACGACGTGTCGGTGATCGGCGTGGTCGGCGACGACTTCCCGGCCCGCTACCTCGAGGAGATGACCGCCGCCGGCATCGACGTCTCCGGCATCGAGCGGCGCGACGGCCAGACGTTCCACTGGACCGGCCGCTACTCGAACGACCTCGCGAGCCGCGAGACGCTCGACACCCGGCTCGGCGTGTTCGCGACCTTCCAGCCGAAGCTGACCGCGTCGCACAGGCGCGCGCAGCTCGTCTTCCTCGGCAACATCGATCCGGTCCTCCAGCGCGACGTCGTCGAGCAGACCGAGGGGCCGCTGCTGGTCGCGGCCGACACGATGAACTTCTGGATCGGCGGCAAGCGGGCCGAGCTCGCCAGGACGCTCGAGCGAGTCGACACGCTGCTCGTCAACGACGAGGAGGCGCGCGAGCTCGCCGAGGAGCACAACCTGCGCAAGGCGGCCGCGCGCATCCTCAAGATGGGGCCGTCGTCGGTCGTCATCAAGCGCGGCGACGCCGGCGCGCTGCTCTTCCACGGCGGCGGCGTGTTCGGCGTGCCGGCCCTGCCGCTCGAGGACGTCCGCGATCCGACCGGCGCCGGCGACAGCTTCGCCGGCGGCTTCATGGGCTACCTCGCCTACGCGGGCGACCTGTCGCCGAAGCACATCCGCACCGCGATGATCGTCGGCAGCGTGATGGCGTCGTTCGCCGTCGAGCAGTTCTCGGTCGACGGGCTGCGCGGCCTCACCGGCGAGCGCATCCAGGAGCGCTTCGACGCGTTCACCGAGCTGACCCACTTCGAGCGCGTCCGCCTGTAGCCGGCGGCGCGCAGGCCGCTACCTGGCGGGCGGCTCGGCCGGGACGTGCGGCGCGACGAGGTTGGCGTAGAGGCCGACCAGGCCGGCGACCAGCCAGATGCAGGCGGGCGCCGACAGGAGCGCGAGCCGCGCGCGGCCGGCGAACATGCCGCCGGTGAAGTCGCTCATCGTGTAGTAGTGGTCGTGCCAGACGACGCCGTCGCCGACGTTCCAGCCCATGACGTTGACCGTGTAGAGCAGGAACGTGAGCGTCAGGTAGAAGAGCAGGCCGAAGCCGATCGGCCGCAGCACCATGCCGTTGCCGTCCCACGGGCCGGTCGAGCGCCGCAGCGCGAACGCCACCGCGACGGCGAGCAGCGCCAGCTCGAGGAGGTGCCACAGCGACAGGAAGCGCACCATCGAGTCGTTGTCGAAGCCGGCCTGCCACGCGGAGAACAGGTTGCAGTCGGCGAGCGTGCTCAGCGGCCGGATGTAGAAGGAGAACTCGGCGGGCAGGTAGTCGCGCGCGTCGTTGAACGGGATGATCATGCCGAGCAGCACCAGCGCGGCGCCGCCGACGACGATCCAGCGCGCGAGCGGATCGCGGCGGCGCAGCACGCGGATCGCGACGCCGGCGGCCGCGATCGCGGTGCCGAACCAGGGCAGCCACAGCGCGTGGACGGTGGTGCCGGCGTGCTGGCCCATGCCGGACATGCCGAAGGCGAGGGCGGCGGCGCCGCCGGCGGCCAGCACGGCGGCGGCCGCGGCCGCCGGGATCGCGCGGCCGGCGAAGCCGAGGACGAGGCCGGCCGCCGCCAGCACGAACGGGAGGAGGAGCGCGAGCTTCGGCCCGTGCGAGATCGCGGACCAGCTCGCCCGCGTGCCGCCGAAGCCGAGCTTGACCGGCACCAGCGCGACGACGAGGAAGAGCAGGCCGCCGATGACGGCGAGCCGCCGCAGGTCGCCGCCGACCTCGAAGCCGAGCCAGCGCACGCCGAGGAAGCGGCCGCCCGACAGGTCGAGCTCGCCGTCGGCGTCCTCGCCCGGCAGCGGGCGATCGAGCTGCGCCGCGATGTCCGGGTCCTCGAAGTCGGCGCCGCACGAGCGGCACCGGCGGGCGTCGCGGTCGTTCTCCCGATCGCAGATCGGGCAGTTCAAGTGCCGTCCTCGGACTGGGTCGGCGCCGGCGCCGCGAAGAACTCGGCGATCAGCTTGTCGTCGAGCTCGTCGGCGAACCGGCCGACCGACGACACCAGCATCGCGAGCTCGTGGGCGTCGAGGCCCTTGCGCGAGCGGCCGGCGTGCAGGACCACCCAGCCGTCCGGCTGCAGCGCGAAGCCGGCCATGCCGCCCATCGTCGCGTTCGCCTCGAGCAGGCGCCGGTAGAACTCCTCGCGGCGCGTCGTCGGCGGGTTGCGGAAGAGCGGCGCGATGGCGACCACCGCCTGACCCGACACGCCGACGATGACCAGGGCCGAGCCCCAGCGCATGCGGAACATGCCGCCTTCCATCGGCTCGGCGCGCTTGCGCAGCTCGGCCTGGGTGAGCAGATCCTCGAGAGCGGGGAACTCGTCGGACATGGCCGCGAGCATACTCTTTGTCCGCTCGTCAAGCGTTCGCGGCCAGGCGTGATCGGCGCGGTCGGCGCGCGGCGGTCACGACC
>DASZXE010000741.1:0-1896 GCA_035546475.1 Kofleriaceae bacterium | reverse complement strand
CTGCGCGTCTATCGCGACCTCGAGCTGGTGGCCCGCTGTCCCGGCGACCGCGCCTGCCGCACCGCCGCCGACGGCGCCTTCGAGCTCGACCTCGTCGCCGCGGCCGCCGGCCTCTACCGCGTCGTCTCTCTGACCTCGTCGACCGACGTCCCGCCGCCCGCCGCCCGCGGCCTCGACGGCGACCTCCTGACCGCGCGCAACGCCGGCGCCGAGGTCACCGTCGGCGACCCGCTTCGCGTCCAGCCCTGACCCCGCGAACGCTCACCTCGCGCCGCCTTCGTCGCCGTCGTCGCCGTCGTCGTCGCTGTCGTCGTCGCTGTCGCCGTCGTCGTCGCCGTCGCCGGTCGTTCGCTGTCGTCGTCGCTGTCGTCGTCGCTGTCGTCGTCGGCGTCGTCGTCGCTGTCGTCGTCGCTGTCGTCGCTGTCGTCGCTGTCGCCGCCCCGCCCGCGCGCCCCACCGGCGCCTCACCGTCCGCGACCCGCCGCGCGTCCAGCCCCGACCGCGCGACCCTCACGTGTTCATGTTGATCGCGTACGAGTGCAGCACCGGCGTGAACCACGACAACGACGCGCTCGGCAGGGTGACCGGCGTGCCCGGCGGCGGCCAGGGGTCCGAGCCGCCCGCCTGCGCCGTGGTGTCGTTCCACGCGACCGTCACGTGCTGGTTCGGGTCGGCGGTCTCGGGCCCGTGGTAGACGAACGCCGACGTCGCGCTCAGCGTGATGTCCAGGTCGCCGTCGAACCACTCGTTCTCGCTCGGCACCTCCATCTTGACCATGTGGTCGCCGGTCGTGAGCGTCGTCTGCCAGCGCTCGTTGACGCTGTCCCACGACACGTTGGTCGTGCCGGACACGCCGGCCTTCAGGATGACGAGCTGGGTGCTGGTGTCGGTGGGCGTCTGGCCGTCGACGGTGAGCGTGATGGACGTCTCGGTGACGTGCAGCCCGAAGACGAGCTTCGTGAGGGTCATGGATCTCGGATCTCCTTCCGGCAGCACCCGCCGCGGGTGAGTTGCCAGGATCAGAGACGACGGATCCCGTGATTCCGAACACACAACATGCACGAACGCGCCCGATATAACCGGCAGTGGTCCAGCCGCCCGATCTGGTCGGTTCCTGTTCGATTCATGCCGGATCCGCCGTCCTGGGGACGTCGATCCAGGAGCCGGCATGACCCCGCGCCACCGCGTCTACCTCAGCTACCACCATGATGACGACGGCGCGTATCGCGACGTCTTCGAGGCCCGGCTCCGGGATGCGTACCACCATCCGTTGCCGTCCTCGAAGACGCTCGCGCTCGACCCGACGCTGTGCACCGAGACGCTGCGCCAGAAGATCCGCAACGAGCACCTGCGCGACACGAGCGTCACGGTCGTGCTGATCGGCCTGCGCACGTGCCAGTCGAAGCACGTCGACTGGGAGATCGCGTCGAGCATTCGCGACACCGAGCTCGGGCCTCGTTCCGGGCTGCTCGGCATCCTCCTCCCGACGCACCCCGCGTTCGGCGGCAGTCACTACGATCCGACGACGATCCCGGCCCGCCTGCAGGACAACCTCGCGCGCGGCTTCGCGACGCTGCGCTCCTGGTCAGACGATCCGGTCCTGGTCGGCGAGTGGATCCACCTCGCCTACGTGCACGCCAAGCGGCTGCACCCGATCAACTCACGCCCGCCGCTCGGCCGCACCGACAGCGGCCCCTGGCTCGACTAGCCACCGCGCCGCAAGCGCCGCCGCTGCGCTCGCCCGCCCCGGCTGCACTCCCTCGCGGGCGACCGTCGCCGACTGGCCCCGACCGACCGACCGCCGCCAACCAGCCGAGGTCGCCCGACCGATCGCGCCGCCAACCGCCGCGGCTGCGCTCGCCCGCCGTGCGGCCGTCGCCGACCGGCCGAGCTCGA
>DASZXE010000740.1:0-1721 GCA_035546475.1 Kofleriaceae bacterium | reverse complement strand
GTCTGCGTGGCGGTCGTCGTCGACGATGTCGCCGCCTTCGCCGCCCGTCTCGAGCAGCACGCGCGCTCGTGGGCCCACCGGCCGGCGGTCGCCCGCGCCGCCGCGGTCGCGCGCGCGCTCGAGCAGCGCGGCTTCCAGCCGGATCTCGTCGCCGGCGGCGGCCCCGTCCTCGACGCGTTCCACGAGCTCGTCGGCGAGGCGCCGATGCGCGTCTTCGCCGTGATCGCGGCCGCGACCTCCGCCGCCGCGTGGCCGGCCGAGCGCGCCGCGACGGTGACCGGCCTCCTCGCGACCCGCTTCCGCAAGCGCGATCACGGCCTCGCGCAGGTCGTCGTGCGCGCCGACCGCCGGCGCGACGCCGCCGCCGCCATCACCGCCGCCCGCGCCGAGCTCGACGACGACGCCGCCGCCGCACCGGCGCCGGAGCTGGTCTCCGAGCCGACCGCCACCGGCCGGCTCACCGGCCTCGCCGACGCGCTCGCCGCGCTCGTCCACGACGCCCGCCAGCCCGCCGACCTCCCGCACGGCGTGCGCCTCAAGCTGGTGCACATCTACGACCGCGGCGCGAAGCGCAACTACGGGCTCGACGACGTCTTCCCCTGACCGACGACCACGCCGTGCTCGTGGTCGGCCGCGTCGTAGAGCGCGCGCAGCCGCTCGCCGAGCGCGCCGTCGATGCCGCTCACGTACGCGACCAGCCCGTACAGCCGCTTGCGCCGCTTGCGATCGCGGAAGCCGAAGCGCGCCGCCAGCCGCAGCTCCGAGCGCAGCGCCCGCTTGAGCGCGCGCGGCACGTGCGGGCGATCGCGCTCGCCGACGGTGAGCCCGTTGACGTACTGCGCGCGCCCGCGCTTCTGCAGCCGGGTCTTGTCGGGGTTGACGGCGAAGCCCTGCGCCGCGGCGAGCGCCGTCACCTGCGCGACGTCGACGACGGTGTCGCCCGAGAAGACGAGGTCGTCGGCGTAGCGGGTGTACGTGCAGCCGATCCGGCCGGCGAGCGCGAGCAGATCCGCGTCGAGGTGGCGCGCCGCCAGGTTCGACAGCGCGGGGCTCGAGCTCGCGCCCTGCGGCAGCCGGTCGTCGAGCGTGCACAGGCGGACGAGCGCGTCGAGCGCGCTGCCCGACGCGCCGAGCAGCGCGAAGGCCTCGCGCACGTGCTTGCCGGTGACGCTGCCGAAGAAGTCGCGGAGGTCGACGCGCAGCACGAGCGCGCGGCCGACGTGCTGCTGTGCGTGCTTGACCGTCGAGCCGCCCTTGACGAAGCCGAAGACGTGAGGCGGCGGCGTCGACGCGGCCGCGATCGACCGGCCGAGCGCCTTCTGGATCGCGGCGAGCCGCGACTCGACCGCGTAGACCTGCCGCACGCCGTCGCCGCGCCGCTTGCGCAGCGAGATCGAGCGGTAGCGCAGGCCGACGTCGTCGAGCAGGTGGCGCAGGTCGTCGTTCGACGTGCCGACCCACGCGGCGAGGTCCGCCTCGTCGGCGAGCGACGGGAAGCGGACGAGCGGGAGGTCCTGCTCCGCCTGATCGTCGTCGTCGTCGGCGCCGTGGCCGCGATCGTCGTCGTCGCCGTCGCCGTCGCCGTGGCCGCGATCGTCCTCGTCGGCGTCGTCGGGGTCGTCGGGGTCGGCCATGAGAGGTGGCTCCGGGGACACCGAAGTTGACCGGGCCCAATGAACGGATTCGAACCGAACCCGCACGGCGAACCGTGTGAGCACTGT
>DASZXE010000739.1:0-3439 GCA_035546475.1 Kofleriaceae bacterium | reverse complement strand
GCGGCCTCCTGCTCGTCCGCCAGGGCGCGCGCGGCCGCTACGCCGTGCCGCTCGACGCCATCGATCGCCTCGCCGAGGTCGAGCCGTCCGCGCTCGCGCGCACCGGCGACGACGAGGTCGTCCAGCTCGACGGCGAGCTGTTGCCGGTGCTGCGGCTCGGCGCGACGCTCGGCCCCGGCAGCGAGCCGGACGGCGCCTTGCTGTCGCTGGTCGTCTGCCGCGCGGGCGCGCACCGCGTCGGCGTCGCCGTCGATCAGGTCCTCGACATCATCGACGATCCGGTGCAGGAGCGCTGGTCGAACCTGCGGCCGGGCGTGAGCGGCTCGCTCCTCCTCCACGGCCACGTCGTCGAGCTGATCGACCTGCCCGGCCTGCTCGGCGCCCGCGCGCCGCACCACCTCGCGAGCGCGCGCTGATGCGAATCTGCACGTTCCGCCTCGGCCCGCGGCTCCTCGGCATCGACGCCGCGCAGGTCCGCGAGATCGTCCTGCTGAAGGAGCTGACGCGGGTCGCGGGCGCGCCGCCGTCGGTGCGCGGCCTCCTCAACCTGCGCGGCGCGATCGTCACCTGCCTCGAGCTCGGCGCGATCCTCGGCCTGCCGCCGGCGTCGGCCGCGGTGCCGCGGGCGCTGGTGCTCGAGGGCGGCGACGAGGCGGTCAGCCTCGCGGTCGATCGGGTCGCCGACGTGCTCGAGGTCGAGCCCGCCGACGTCGAGCCGGTGCCGCCCACGGTGCCGCGCGCGGTCGCCCCCTACCTCGCCGGCACCTGCCACCGCGCCGGCCAGCTCCTCCTGCTCCTCGACGTCGCGCGCGTCATCGCCGCCGGCGACCCGGGGCCGCCATGACGCCGCGCGCCCGCGCTTCGTCGGCCGGGCCGTCGACCGGGGCCTGGTGGCGGGCGCCGCGCCTCGTCGTGATCGGCGCGTCGACCGGCGGCCCCGATGCGCTCGCCACCTTGCTCGCGCTCCTGCCCGACGACCTCGCGCTGCCGATCGCGATCGCGCAGCACCTGCCGGCGGAGTTCGTGCACCGGCTGGCCGAGCGGCTGACGATCGCGGCCCGCCGGCCGGTCACCGTCGCCACCGACGACGCCTGGCTGCGGCCCGGCGCGATCGTGCTCGCGCCCGGCGACCGCCACCTCGAGATCGTCGAGCGGTCGGCCACCGAGCTGCGCACCCGGCTGTCGAAGGCGCCGCCGGTCCACCACGTGCGGCCCGCGGTCGACGCGCTGTTCCTCTCCGCCGCCGGCGCCTGCCGCGCCGCGCTGCTCGCGATCGTGCTGTCGGGGATGGGGCGGGACGGCACCGACGGCGCCGCGGCGATCACTGAGCGCGGCGGCCGCGTCCTCGTGCAGGACGAGCCGTCGTCGGTCGTGTGGGGCATGCCCGGCTCGATCGTGCGCGCGGGCATCACCTGCGAGGCGATGGCGGTGCCCCGGCTCGCGACCGAGCTCGCGCTCGTCGCGCTTGCGGGGCGCTCGCAGCCGCTGGCGGTCAGCCGATGACGGCGGTGACCGCCGAGGACCGCCGCCTGGCCGGACCGCGGCCGGCGGGCTGATCGTCGCACCCCTGCTCGCGCGGCCCATCCGGGCGATCCAAGACTGGCATGACCTCGATCCGCGCACGCCTGATCGCCCTCACGCTGACCGCGACGGTCGCCTTGCTCGGCGTGGCGATCTACGCGCTGTCGCGGTTCGATGACCTCCACGACGACCTCGTCACCGAGAGCCGGAAGATCGACCTGCTGCGCTCGCAGGGCGCGCTGGAGGTGGCGCTCGACGCGATGCGGGCCAGCGCGGTCGCGGCGCTGGGCGCCACCACCCCCGCGCAGCTCGACGGCGCCGACCGCGAGGCGGAGACCCACGCCGCCGAGCTGCGCGATCAGGTCGAGGCGATGCGGGCCGCCGCGGCCGTCGATCAGGTCGACGACGCCTCCATCCACGCCGTGGTGAGCAACTTCGACCGCTACCACGACGCCGTCGCGGATCTCATCTCCGCGGCCCGCAGCGATCACGCGAAGGCGGACACGCTCATGTCGCGGGTGGAGGAGACCTCGCACGAGCTGGAGGACTCGGCCCACGCTCTCGGCGAGTCGCTCGACACCCTCGACGCCAGCGACAGCGGGGCGCTGCACGCGACCAGCCAGGCGCGGATCGACGTCATCGTCGCCTGCCTGCTCGCGGCCGGGCTGGTGATCGCCGGCGGGCGCCTGATCTCGCGCCAGCTCAACCGCTCGCTCGCGGTCACCGCCGGCGTGCTGAGCCGCGTCGCCGAGGGCGACCTGCGGGTCGCGATCGACACCGACGACCGCACCGAGATCGGCGCGATGATGTCGTCGCTCGACGCGACGCTCGCGCAGATGTCGGAGATGCTCGCCGGCATCCGCGCCACCTCGCGCGAGGTGCTCGACACCGCGTCCGAGGTCGATCAGGTCGCCAGCAAGCTCGCCGCCAACAGCTCGTCGGCCGCGAACGACACCGGCAAGGCGGCCGGCGCCGCGGCCCAGGCGAGCGGCAACGTGCAGACCGTCGCCGCCGCGACCGAGGAGATCGCGGCCACGATCCGCGACGTCGCCCGCAGCGCGCAGGAGGCGGCGCGGGTGGCCGCCGGCGGCGTCTCGATCGCGCGCCGGTCGAACGCGAGCGTCGCCCGGCTCGGCACCTCGTCGGTCGAGATCGGCGCCGTCGTCGACGTCATCACGCAGATCGCCGAGCAGACCAACCTGCTCGCGCTGAACGCCACGATCGAGGCCGCGCGCGCCGGCGCCGCCGGCCGCGGCTTCGCGGTGGTCGCCAACGAGATCAAGGAGCTCGCCAGGCAGACGTCGCGCGCGACCGAGGAGATCCGCACCAAGATCGGCGGCATCCAGCGCGAGACCGAGGCGGCGGTCACCGACATCGGCCAGATCGGCGACGTGATCGGCCAGATCGACGGCATCCAGCAGTCGATCGCCGCCGCGGTCGCGCAGCAGGCCGCGGTCGCCAGCGGCATCGGCCGCAACCTGACCGAGGTCGCCTCCGCAGCCGAGACGTTCGCGCGCGAGGTCGCCGCCGCCGACCACTCGATCCGCGACAACACCGCGGTCGCGCAGCTCGCGTCGACCGCGGCGACCACGCTCGGCACCGTCGCCCGCCGGCTGGAGTCGGCGGTGGCCCAGTTCCGCATCCGCGGCGACAACCGCGTGCGCCCGCCCGGCGCGACGACCGGGACGATCGAGGTCGTCGTGCGCGACGGCCGCCAGGCGAACGGTGCGCGGCGCGCGCGCGCGGCGTCCTGACACTCCCGGCGACGTCCCCACACGCGCCGACATCCTCGTCGACGATTCACGCGCGTCGCGCGCGCGTAGCCCCCGACGTCGTCGTCGTCACCCGACGCGGGTGACCCCGACGTCATTTACGTCGGCGCGCGCGAGGTGCACGCTGGCGGGATGGGGGCACGAGG
>DASZXE010000738.1:0-3755 GCA_035546475.1 Kofleriaceae bacterium | reverse complement strand
GCCCGGCCGCGCGCGTGCCCTGGAGCCAGCCCTTGCGCACGACGATGTCGTTCGTCCTCGGCACGTCGTCGACCGCCAGCGAGGCGCCCGCCGACGCGCCCAGCCACCACCTCGACGTGGTCGGCTACGACCGCACCGCGGACCGGCTCGTCCTTCGCGAGCAGATCGGCGACGACCCCGCGATCGCGGTCTACTCGGTGATGCCGGTCGCCGGCCCCAGCGCCGGCACCGCGATCCCGCTCGCCCACGGCACCCGCGCCGCGCTGCGCCCGCTGGTCCCCGTCGAGGCCGCCGACCTCCACGGCTGGGAGCTGACCACCCGCGTGATCCAGCGGCGCGGCCTGCGCGTCTTCGGCGACCTCGCGCCGATCCGCAAGTTCGCGCTCGCGCTGACCGTGCAGCACCGGGTGGGCGGCCTCGCCATCGCCCAGGGCCGCGCGGTCACCACCGCCTACCTGCGGCCGCGGGCGACGCTGGCCTCGGTCTGGACCGTCCCGGGCCGGCCGATCGCGGTCGCGCTGGTCTCGTACTGCGGCGTGCCGACGGGGATCGGCGTCGACAAGCAGGTCGCCATCCTCGCCGCGCCATCCTGGCACTGACGGGGCGACGCGCCTCGGCCACGCGCCCCCGGCGTAACCCGCATCACGCCCTCGCGGCGCGCCGGCGTGCCGCGTCGGGGCCGCACTGGCGGGCGGATGGCCAGGATCGGCCAGCCATTCGACCGTTGCCGGCGGCCTCCTGCGGCGTACAGTCGACATGTTCCCCGGGAGGACTCCGATGTCGATCTCGCGCGCCGTCACCGCCGTCACCATGGGCACCGCCCTCGCCGCCGTCCTGTTCGCCGGCGCGTGCAGCAGCCCCTCCGACGACGACAGCAGCGGCGCGACCTACAACTGCGAGGCCGACACCCGCGACGAGCAGTTCCTGGCCGGCATGCAGAAGGAAGGCCCCGGCGGCGTGCAGGTGACGCTGGCCGCCGCGATGCCCGCCCCGCCCGGCCGCGACGACAACACCTGGGACGTCGATCTCGCGATGGCCGGCGCGCCGCTCACCGGCGCGGCCGTCAAGGTCACGCCGTACATGCCCGACCACCGCCACGGCACGTCGGTGCAGGTCGTCGTCACGCCCGACCCGGACGTGCCCGGCCGGTACGAGCTGTCGCCGATCAACCTGTGGATGCCCGGCCTGTGGGAGATCACGATCGACGTGACCCCCGCCGGCGGCACGCGCGACTCGGTCGTCTTCCGCTTCTGCATCACCGGCTGAGGCCCTGGTGGCGCACCTGCTGCGCGCCGCCCGCGAAGGCATTTGCGGCCAGCCCGGCTGAAGAAACCAAGAAGATCGGGCTCCATACCCAACCCCTCCCCCGCAGAAGGCCGCGAGGGCGCGCCGGCCGCCTGGAGGCTCCCCTCGCGGAGCCGTGCGAGCCGGTCGTTACCCGCCGATCACGGAGGCCCTGACCGCCGCGAAGGTCCGGCCGGACCGCGCACCGCGAGGTCCGCCACCCGCGACGCTGCGGCTCGCCACCGCGCCTCGCCGCCCTCTCGATCACGGAACGTCGGGCACGCAGCGCTGCGGCAGCAGGTCGGTCGTCCACTCCTGCGTGGCGCCGACCAGCTCGTGCGTGGGCACCATCGGCCGCAGGTCGGTCGTCAGGTCGCCCGACGCCATCAGCGAGTCGAGCAGCTCCATCGGCACCGGCCGGATGAGCACGCGCGCGCGCACGCGGGCGATGCGCGGCAACAGGTTCGTCACCCGGAACGACTTCTCCGTCGAGTGGAAGAAGCGCGGATCGCCCGGGTCGGTCGTCACCGCCGGCAGCAGCAGCGTCCCCGGGTGATCGATGCGCGCGATCTGCCAGAACAGCCCGTTCGGCTGATCCTGGCCGTCGAAGGTTGGAGTTCCCATCATCCACAGATCCGGATCGCCGAGCTGATCGGGATCGGTGTACGGCGCCTCCGGTGGGATCGTGCCGCTCGAGTAGACGACCGCGCCGTCGCTGTCGTAGGCGGTCACCTCGACCCAGGCGCGCCGATCGAACGTCGCGCCCGACGGGAACATGTGGCCGGCGCCGACGTCGTCGAGCCGGACGTCGATGTGGCCGCCGTCGTCGGGCAGCACGCACAGCCGCGTGACCAGCAGCGCCTTCAGGTCGCGCTCGATCGTCTCGGCCTGCTGGTCCATGTTGGGGAACGGCGTCAGCGCCATGTCGATGCCGGGGAACGTGTGCTCGCGGCGCCCGAACGGCCGCTGCGGCACGTCGAGGCCCTGGCCCTCGGCGATCGGGCCGTCGCGCACGACCATGTGGCAGCTACCGCACGACAGGTGGCGGGTCGGATCGGGGCTGGAGAAGATCGTCGTCTGCCACTCGGCGTAGGTGCGCTCGAGGTGGACGCCCGCCGGACTGACGAGGTCGTGGCACGAGCCGCAGAGCTGGCTCGACTTCTGGCTCTCGGCGTCGACGAGGTCGGAGTACGCGGTCGCGTGGGCGGGGCTGGCGACCGGCTTGGGGCCGCGGACGCCGGCGCGCATCGTCTGGTCCATCGCCAGCTTGATCGGGTTGTTGTGATCGCCCTCGATCGACTCGACGTTGTGGCATGCGTAGCAGGTGACGCCGCGCGCCCACGACGGCACGTCGGCGAGGTTGGTGCCGTCGGTGGTGAGGCCGAGCGCGACCGCGATCGGCGCATGGCACTGCACGCAGAAGCTGCCGAGCGAGCCGTTGGTGTCGCGCTGCCCCTTCGCGTTGAGCGCGCGGAACAGCGGATCGTCGGCGGCGTAGGCGTGCATCGAGCCCGACCACTCGCCGGTGTGCTTCGGGTGGCACTCCATGCAGGTCTCGGGCTTCATCAGCTCCTCGACCGACTTGTAGCTCGCGTCGTCGCCGCACGCGGCCAGGACGGCGGCGAGCGCGAGCGCGGGGACGACGAGGACGTACTTCATGGCGTGGCTCCGGAGGCAGACGAGCTGGGGGCGTCGACGCCCGCGTCGACGAGATCGACCGGCCCGGGCGCGCCGGCGGCGACCCACTTGCCGATCGCGCACGCCTCCGGGTCGGACAGGCGCGCGCCGCGGGGCATGACGAGGTCGGGGTTCGGGCTGTAGAGGCGCTCCACCAGCTCGCTGCAGGCGGCGTCGCCGGGCGTGAGGTACCGGTGGCCGGCGGTGAGCGCGAGGTAGGCCTGGTCGCTGCCCTCGAGGACGAGGCCGCCCTGCGCGCCGGCGGCGGCGTGGCACGACACGCCGCCGGTCGAGCACGAGCGGACGACCGTGTTCTCGTACACGGCCGACCAGGTCGGCTGGTAGAGCGCGGGGCAGGTGGAGAAGTCGACGTCCTGCACGCAGGTGAGGCTCGGGTCGGAGGGGCAGCCGGCGAGCGCGGCGAGCGCGGCGACGACCGCGGCGGCGCCGAACCTCGGCGTGACCCTCGACATCCTGCGCAGCATAGCCCGCCCGCCGCAGCGCGCGAGGGTGACAGCCGCTGACGACCCGATGCGACTCGTGCTCGATCCCACCGGCTCGCGCCCCGCGCGGGCGGCCGAAGGCGCTACGCTCGTCCCGTGCGAGTCGTGCTCGGCCTCGACCTGGGGACGCAGAGCACGAAGGTGGTCGTGTGCGAGCCGGTGGACGGGCTGCCGGTGCGCGGGCGCGGCCGCAGCGCGCACGCGCCGTCGTTCCCGCGGCCGGGCTGGGCCGAGCACGAGCCGGCGTCGTGGGAGCGCGGGCTGGCGCCGGCGATCGGCGCCGCGCTGGCG
>DASZXE010000737.1:0-17763 GCA_035546475.1 Kofleriaceae bacterium | reverse complement strand
AGGCCGGCGACGACGACCGCCGCGGCCGCGGCACCCACGGCTCCGGCGACGCCGCCACCGCCGACGGCGCCGGCCGGCGCGAAGAAGTGCCCGAATCCGGTCCCGGGTGACATCGACTGCGACGGCATCCCCGACACCCGCTGAGCGCCCTCCCCCTCGCCTCGCACGGAGCGTCCATGACCGCCTCCATGACCGCCTCCTCGCACCTCGTCCGCCTCGTCGCTGCCGGTGTGATCGCCGTCGCCTCCGCCGGCGCCGCCATCGCGCAGCCCGCGAACTCGCTCGCGTCCGCGCAGGCCGAGCAGCTCTTCAACGACGGCAAGCGCCTCATGGGCGAGGGCCGCGTCGCGGAGGCGTGCACCGCCTTCGAGGGCAGCTACCGCAAGGACCCGGCGATCACGACGCTCCTCAACCTCGCCGACTGCCGCGAGAAGAACCACCAGCTCGCGAGCGCGTGGGGCTCCTTCATCGACGCCGAGCGCGCGACCCGCAACGATCCCGCGCAGGCCGCGCTCAACCGGACCGCGCGCGACCGCGCCGCCGGCCTCGAGCCCCGGCTGTCGTACCTGGTCATCAACGTCCCCGACGACAGCCGCGTCGACGGCATGAGCATCACCCGCGACGGCGCCACCGTCGACCCCGCCGAGTGGAACCGCAAGATCCCGATCGACGGCGGCACGTACAAGCTCGAGGCGAAGGCGCCCGCGCTCGAGCCGTGGTCCACCACCGTCACCGTCGGCGCCGAGCACGATCAGCAGTCGGTCGACGTGCCGCGCTTCAAGGCGCTGCCGGCCGCGGCCACCGGCGGCGGCGACGACGACGATCGCGTCGACGCGCGCGCGACCTCGCGCTGGACCGGCAAGCGCAAGGCCGCGGTCGGCCTCGGCGTGGTCGCGGTCGGCGCCGGCGTCGGCGCGGTGCTCCTCGAGCTGTCGGCCCGCAGCACCTACGACGACTCGAAGGCCGAGCCCGACGACGCCCGGCAGCACGACCTCTACGACCAGGCCAACCAGCGCCGCCTCTACGCGCAGCTCGCCGGCGGCGCGGCGGTCGCGGCCCTCGCCGGCGGCGTCGTCCTCTGGATCGCCGGCAAGCCGACCGACGACCGCGCGGCGGCGATCCGGCCCATCCTCGGCCGCGATCACCTCGGCGTCGCGCTCGCCGGCCACTTCTGACGAGGCCGCACGTGCGGCGGGGTGGTCGGAGGTCAGCGCAGGTCGCCCCTCGAGCCGCGCGTGCCGATCCGATCCGCCGCCGCGCGCGACGGCGACGGGCATAGACTGGGCTGGATGCCTCGGACCCGCACGACGGGGATCCTGCTCGCGAGCCCGCCCGCCGCGGCCGCGCCGGACGCGCCTGCCGACGCCGCCCCCGACGACGTCGCGGTCGACGAGCGCCACGCCCCGCGCAACGTCCACGAGCGCCTGCGCAACCTGCCGATCGCGCGTCAGCTCGACCTCGCGCACAGGGGCGAGCTGCAGGAGCGGATCGTCCTCGAGCGCATGTACGGCAAGACCGTCTGGGAGGCGCTGCTGCGCAACCCGCGCATCACCGGCCCCGAGGTCGCGCGCATCGCGCGCATGGGCGCCCTGCCGCGGCCGCTGCTCGAGATCATCGTCGGCAACGGCGGCTGGCTGCAGATCCCGGAGGTCCGCCGCGCGCTGCTCGCCAACCCGCGGCTCGGCAACGACCAGGCGCTGCGCGTGCTCCGCCTCCTGCCGAAGCACGAGCTCAAGCTCGCGACGCTGCAGAGCGCCTATCCGTACGCCGTCCGCGACGCCGCGCGCCGCCTCGTGCGCGACGCCGAACGCTAGCGACGGCGGCCGCCGCACGCGGCGCCTTGCGATCGCGCGCGCTCGCTCCATGGTCGAGCGATGCAGCGCCGCGAGGTCGAGCAGCTCCGCGTCCAGGTCCTCCATCTGCACAAGGCGCTCGTCGACGACGCGCGCGTCGAGGTCGAGCGGGTCGAGGGCCGCCTCACGCCGCACACCTTCCTCGACCGGCTCCTCCACGATCCCGCCTTCGCGTGGCTGAAGCCGCTGAGCGCGCTCATCGTCGCGTTCGACGAGTGGCTCGACGACGAGGCCGCCGAGCCGGCCGCCGCCGCCGAGCTGGCCGGCGAGCTGCGCCGCCTGCTCGTCCCCGACGCCGCCGGCGATCCGTTCCAGCAGCGCTACGCCGAGCTCCTGCCGCGCAACCCCGCCATCGTCCTCGCCCACGCCGCCGCGCTGCGCGCCGCCCCCGCCGCGGCAAGCCCGTGATCACTCGCGCATGCAGTCGTAGGTGAGCGGCACCATCGGGCCGTGGTCGATGACCTCGAAGTCCTCGACGCGCAGCGCGGCGAGGTCGTGCGAGTCGAGCAGCCCGTCCCACTTCGCCGCCGTGTGGCGGTCGCTCTGCGCGGTCAGCGCGATGTTGCCGCCGTCCGCGTGGTACATGCCGTAGCGCTGGAGCGCGCGGGCGACGACCTTCGCGCCCTCGCTCGGCAGCGAGTCGATCGGATAGTCGCCGCGCAGCCGCAGGTGGACGCCGTAGTACGGGGCGTCCCCGCCGCCGGTCGTGCCGGTCGCGTGCGTCGCCGGCGGCACGAAGCCGCGGCGCGGCCGGTCGTTCGGCAGGATGAAGCGGATCGCGTGCGGGATCTCGCCGGCCGCGACCTCGTCGGCGGTGAACAGCAACGGCGCGATCGGGAAGCCGGCCGCGTCGGCGCTCGTGCACTGCAGCCCGCGCCCGCGCGGCCCCGCCGGCCGGCGGGTGTCCCACACCGCGAGGCAGCCGCCGTCGAACCGGTCGCCGACGATGCTGGCCCGCCACATCTCGTAGAGCCGCTGCTCGTCGGGCGCGAAGACGAGCAGGTGGCAGTCGCCGTCGCTCTCGCATGCGTAGCCGTCCTCGCCCTCGAGGTTGCCGCCCGGCGGCACCGGCATCGCGACGTCGTCGCAGTCCGGATCGTAGAAGTCGTCGGTCGGCGTGAACGTGCGCTTGTCGGGCGTCGCGCCGGCGGCCTGCAGCACGTCGAGGCTGAAGTCGATCTGGAAGACGTCGCCGTTGCCCCAACCGCCCTCGTCGCGCAGCGCGCGGATCTGCGCGTCCGACGTCGACGACGGGTCGACCCCGCTGACGTCCTGGTAGAACCACGAGCCCGCCGGGAAGTAGGCGCCGCTGCCGCCGCCGACCGCCGCGTCGGGGCCCGCAGCGTCGTCGCCCGCGCCGCCACCGCAGGCCGCCAGCACGAGCGCGAGGCACGGGAGGGATCGGCCCAGCGATCGACCCATCGGTCCATGCTCGCACGTCTCCGTCGGCCGTGAGGCTACAATCCGCCGATGGCCTCGCCGGACTCGCGGGAGCCGGCAGGCGCCGGCAGACAGCGCGGCCTGTTCGCGGGCGGCGGTGGCGGCGGCGCCGCGCACGCCGAGCCACCGTCGACGCTCGACGGCGTCCTCGGCCGCATCACGTTCCGCAACGCCGACACCGGCTTCACCGTCGCGCGCATCGCGGTCACCGGCGGCGGCGAGGCCACCGCGGTCGGCGAGCTCGACGGCCAGCCCGAGGGCACGCCGCTGCTCCTCAAGGGCACCTGGGTCGAGGACCGCAAGTTCGGCCGCCAGTTCAAGTTCTCCGACTACGAGGAGCGCACGACCGAGACGCTCGAGGGGATCGAGAAGTTCCTCGCCAGCGACGTGCCGGGCATCGGCCCCGAGCTCGCGCGCCGCATGGTGAGCCACTTCGGCATGGCGACGATCCAGGTCGCGGAGGAGGCGCCCGACCGGCTCGTCGAGGTGCCCGGCATCGGCGCCGCGCGCGCCGACCGCATCGCCACCGCCATCGCCAACCAGGGCCGCATCAAGCGGGTGAAGGTCTTCCTGCGCGGCCACGGCGTCGCGCCCGCGCTGGCCCGCCGCATCGTCGATCGCTACGGCCGCGACGCGATCCGCGTCGTGCGCGAGGACCCGTACCGGCTCGCGCGCGACGTCCGCGGCATCGGCTTCCGCACCGCCGACGCGCTGGCCAAGCGGCTCGGCCTCGCGCCCGACGCGCCGTCGCGGCTCGAGGCCGGCCTGCTGCACGTGCTCGCCGAGCTGGGCGACGACGGCCACACCCACGCGCCCGAGGACGCGGCGCTCGACCGCGCGACCGAGCTGCTCGGCGTCGAGCGCGACAAGCTGGCCGCCGCCGTCGATCGCCTCGAGACCAGCGGCGAGGTGACGCGCGAGCTGCTCGGCGACCGCGGCCGCTGCGTGTCGCTCACCGCGATCACGCTGATGGAGATCGACGCGGCGACCACGTTCGCCGAGCTCCTGCGCACGCCCGCGCGCACGACCGCGCTCGACGTCGCGCGCGCGGTCGCCGACTTCGAGGTGGCGAGCGGCATGGCGCTGGCGCCGCAGCAGCGGCAGGCGGTGATCGCGGCCGCCGTCGACAAGTGCGTCGTCATCACCGGCGGCCCCGGCGTCGGCAAGACGACGATCGTGCGCGCGGTCGTCCACCTCGCCGCCCGCATGCGCCGGCAGGTCGGGCTGGCGGCGCCGACCGGCCGCGCGGCCAAGCGGCTCGCCGAGGCGACCGGCGCCGAGGCGATGACGCTCCACCGCCTGCTCGAGTACCAGCCGCAGACCGACACCTTCGCCCGCTACCGGCTGCGCCCGCTCGAGGCGGACCTCGTCATCGTCGACGAGACGTCGATGGTCGACCTGGCGCTGTTCCGCGCGCTGGTCGTGGCGCTGCGGCCCGGCGCGCAGCTCGTGCTGGTCGGCGACATCGATCAGCTCCCCTCGGTCGGCGCCGGCGCGGTGCTGGGCGACGTCATCGCGTCGGGCGCGGCGACGGTCGTGCGGCTGACCGAGATCTTCCGGCAGGCGGCGCAGAGCCGCATCGTCACCAACGCCCACCGGATCAACCACGGCGAGCTGCCGGAGATCGACAGCACGGGCGCCGCCAGCGACTTCTACTTCATCGCCCGCGAGGATCCGACCGCGGCGCGCGACACGGTGATCGAGCTGGTCGCCGAGCGGATCCCGGCGCGCTTCGGCTTCGATCGCATCACCGACATCCAGGTGCTGGCGCCGATGCACCGCGGCGACCTCGGCATCGAGGCGCTCAACCACGCGCTGCAGGCCCGCCTCAACCCGCCGCGCGCCGAGGCCGGCGCCGCGGCCGCCGAGGTCGTCCGCCGCGAGCGCGTCTTCCGCGTCGGCGACAAGGTGATGCAGCTCGAGAACGACTACGATCGCGAGGTGCTCAACGGCGACATCGGCGTCATCGACGGCGTCGACGTCGAGCGCGGCAGCCTGCGGGTGGCGCTCGGCGACGGCCGGATCGCGGCGTACGAGCGCGGGGACCTCGAGCAGCTCACCCACGCCTACGCGGTCAGCATCCACAAGAGCCAGGGCTCCGAGTACCCGGCGGTCATCATCGCGCTCGCCAACCAGCACTTCGTCATGCTGGGCCGCAGCCTGCTCTACACCGCGGTGACCCGCGGCAAGAAGCTGGTGATCGTCGTCGGCTCGCGGCGCGCCCTGGCGATGGCGGTGCGCAACGAGACCTCGCGGCAGCGCTGGACCTGGCTGGCCGAGCGGATCCGGGCGGCCGCCGAGGGCGAGCCGGCCGGCGTCGATCTCGCCGACGCCGACGACTCGATCTAGACTCGAGCCATGACGCGGCGAGTGGCGCTGGCGCTGGCGGCACTGACCTGGAGCGGGTGCGGCGCGGGCGGCGCCGGCGACGACGACGGCCCCGCCGACGCGGCGCTGGCCGACGCGCCGGTCGTCGACAGCGCGCCGGCCGACGCCCTCGTCGACGCCCCGCCCTGCTCGGCCACGCCGGAGGCGCCGCCGCTCGGGGCCTTCTTCGACACCGCGCAGCTCGCGATCGCCGCCGACGGCACGATCTACCGCTCGCCCGAGCAGCCGTTCGGCGAGGTCGACCGGTGGACGCCGGGCCACGGCGATCCGGAGCCGTACGTGACGCTGCTCGGCGGTCCGCGCATCAACGGCATGGCGATCGATCCGCTCAGCGGCCACCTGTTCGTCGCGTCGGAGACCGGCCTCTGGGAGCTCGATCCGACGGTGTCGCCGCCCGCGCCGGTCAAGCGGGTCGCCGATCGCACGCGCGCGATCGCGGCCGGCCCCGACGGCGCCATCTACTTCACGTCGCTCCAGGGCGGCACCGACGACATCCGCCGGATGACCGCCACGACCGAGCCGACCGTCGTCGCGGCGCCGCTCTACGCCGAGCCGTGGGACCTGCTCGTCGACGGCCCCGACGCCCTCATCATCACCGACCTCGCCACGACGCGAGCCTACCGGATCACGCTCGATCCGCAGACGCACACGCAGCGGGACCGCGTCATGATCCTCGACAACGGCGAGAAGCCGTACGCGCTGGCCCGCGACGCGGCGGCCCACTACTACTACGTCAGCTTCACCGGCGAGCTGCGCCGGTACGAGCTCGGCGTCGGCTTCGGCAACGCGACCGAGCTCCGCCTCGGCGACGCCTCGGTGAAGAGCGCGCTCGACCTCGCGTTCGCGCGCGGCCCGCTCGGCTGCACCGACCTGTTCGCCGCGACGCCGATGGAGCTGACCCAGCTCACCGTCGGCACCACCGGCACCCCGTAGCGCCGCGGCTACTCGTCGGGCGAGCGGGTCGCCGACACGGCCGGCAGGATCGAGTACGGCGGCGAGAAGATCTCGAGGAGGCCGTGGCCGATCGCGCGGCCGACGTGCGCCGCCCGCGAGCGCCGCCCGCCGAGCGCGCGGTCGACGACGTGCTGCAGATCGATCGTGGCGCCGAGGAACAGCTCCTGGCGGCGGATGTACGGCGGCTCGGGCGGCGGGTCCGGCTTGTACTTCGACGAGTGGAAGCCGACCCCGACGTCGACGTAGTCGAGCGCGTCGTCGAGCCAGCGCGGCGTCCCCTTCGGGTGCGGCACCGCGCCGAGGTGGAGCGCGAGGAAGTACGTCTGCCCCGAGTAGTCCTCGGCGATGTTGACGCTGTTGACCCGCTCGCTGCCGACGAAGCTGCCGCCGACGATCGCGCGGTACTCGGCGCTCGGCCAGTACTCGACGCGGAAGTCGATCAGCCGGTCGAGCGCCGGCCACTCGGTCAAGGTCGCGCCGAGCAGCGCGCCGATCGTGTTCGACGTCAGGTCGCCCGGCGACATCTCGTAGTAGAAGCCGTCCTTGATCTCGACGAAGAGGAACAGCGACCACGACAGCGCCGCCGAGATCACCGCCGCGTGGCGCGGCGACCAGCCGCCCGAGCGCAGCAGCTCGGCGCCGCCGCGGGTGAGCGCCATGTTCGCCCACGTGTGACCGAGCTTGTCGGAGCCGCCCGCGTACGTGGTGTCCCCGAACCAGCCGTCGCCGCCGACCTCGAAGCCCGACAGGCGCGGCTTGTCGTAGTACCAGGCGAAGTACATCCAGGTGGCGAACGCCGCGTAGATGCCGCCGAGCGTGACCATCGAGCGCGCGCGGTGATCGGCCGGGCCGGACGCGGCCACCGGCGACATCCACGGCGGCGGCGGGCCCGCGTCGAGCCACGGTGACGGCGCGAGCGCGCGGTCCGACCGCGGCGCCACGCCCGCGGCGGCGCCTGCGAGCGAGCCGGAGTCCGCGCCGGCGGAGTCACACGGATCGTGCGACGTCGCCATCGAGCAGCGCGGGCCCGCGTGCGCCGCGCGCGGCGGGGCGGCGGCCACGAGGGCAGCCAGCACGAACGCGGTGCGACGGCTCACCGGCCGACCTGTAACCCAGGCGGCGGCGCGGCTCAACCCGCCCGCGACGTCAGGTCGCGCGCCCCGGGGCCGCAAGAACTTGAAAGCCCACGGGAAACGGTCAAGATCGAGGAACGCACGGCGCAGTGCGCAGGTCACGCGCCGGCGCTTTCCCCGCGCGGCTTTGCTTGTACTCCCGGGCCGCCCGTCATAGCTTGCGATCCTTGCGACTTTGACGCGCCCCGGCGCGACTCCTCTAGCCTGGTCACTCCCTTGCCCGCCTTCGATCGCAAGGCCCGCAGCTCGCTCATCGCCGCCGTCGCGGCGATCGGTGTCGTCGCCTGGCTCGTCGTGCGCGATCGCTCGCACCACGGCGCCACGGGGTCGGCGACCGACGGAGCCACCGCCGGCAACGGACCCTCGCCCGCGGCGGATCCATGGGCCGCGGGCGATCGAGCCGACAAGACCGGGCGGCGGCGCGCGGAGACACCCGGCCTGCGCATGCAGCACCCCGGCCCGCCCGTGCAGGTGACGGGAGTCGTGCGCCTGGCCGGCAGCGGCACGGCGGTTGCTGGTGCCGAGGTGGCCTTCATGAACGAGTCGGGTGAATCGACGGCAACTGCCGACGGTTCCGGGCGCTACACGATCGCGGTGGCGTCCGGCGTGCGGTGGAAAGTCCACGCTCGCACCGACGAGGCCGTCGGATATCCGGAGCCGTTCGAGGCGACGGGCGCGCAGGCGGTGCGCGACCTCGAGATCCAGCCGCTCGCCACCGTGCGCGGCCAGGTCATCGACGATCAGGGCGCGCCGGTGGCCGGCGCCGACGTCAACATCGAGGTGGAGGGCTCGGCCCGCAACCTGCTCGAGTCGGCGATCCCGCTGTCGACCCAATCGGACGGCGGCGGTCGCTTCGAGTTGCGAGCCCTCGCCGGCGGAGTGAAAGTCAGGGCCGCACGCGGCATGACGCAGGGACTCGCCACCATCGCCTCGATGCCGCCGAGCGGGATCGTCGACGTCGTGGTGCGCATCGTCGCGCCGGTCCGCCTGCGCGGCACCGTCGTCGATCGCGAGGACCGCCCGCAGGTGGGCGCGACCATCAAGGCGCTCGCGGCGCTCGAGCCGGGCGTCTACGAGCGCAAGCAGGTCGACGCCGCCGACGACGGCAGCTTCGACGTCCAGTTGCCGGCCGGCTGGGTGCGCCTCGAGGCGTCGACCCGCGCCGGCGAGCGCGCGCCGGTGTGGAACCAGTCGCTGGTCGCCGGCAGCAGCGTCGACGACGTCAAGCTCGTGGTCGGCGAGGGCGAGCTGCTGCGCGGCCGGGTCACCACCGCCGACGGCGAGCCGGTGGTCGGCGCCCGCGTGCGGCTGGTGGCGGCGTCGACGTTCGACGCGGTGACGAGCGGCGACGGTCACTTCGAGGTGTCGGTCCCCGAGCGCGTGCCGTACCTGGTGAAGGTCCACCACTCCGACGGCTACGTGCAGCGGCAGGTCAACGCCTGGGGCGACGACGAGGCGTTCGTGATGCCGCGGTTCGGCAACCTCGTCGTCAAGGTCGTCGGGGCCGGCGGCGATGCGCACCTCGAGCTCGACCGGTTCCGGCCGGCGGGCGAGCAGCTCCTGCGCGCGCCCGAAGAGACCACCTTCCACGGCAGCGCCGACGCGATCCGCGCGGACGACCTCGAGCCGGGCCACTACTGGCTGACGGTGTCGGCGCCGGGCACGCGGATGCTGAGCACCGAGGTCGAGGTGCCGCCGGCCGGCACGGCCGAGCTGTCGGTCGACTTCGCGACCGGCAAGGTCGGGGCGCTGGAGCCGTCGGGCCGCTCGCGGGAGGCGCGCCCGTGCTGAACAGCGCGCTCACCCTGCTCCTGCAGGCGCTCAGCCTGATCCTGTTCTTCAACCGGTGGATCGCCGGCGTCACCCTCAAGCTCCTGCGCGGCCACGTCTTCGACGAGGTCGACCCGACCTTCGAGCCGACCGTGACGGTGGTGGTGCCGATGTTCAACGAGGGCGCCGGCATCCGGGCGACGCTCGAGAGCCTGCTCGCGCTCCACTACCCGGCCGACAAGCTCGAGATCGTCGTCGTCGACGACTGCTCCACCGACGACAGCCACGCGCACGCGAGCGCGGTCGCGAAGGCGAGCGGCGGGCGGCTCAAGGTCGTCCGCAACCCGCAGAACATGGGCAAGCGGCGGTCGATCAACCGCGCGGTGCGGCAGTCGCGCGCCGAGGTGATCATCTCCGTCGACTCCGACGTGACCGTCGACCGCGAGGCCGTCCGTCACATGGTCGCGCGCTTCACCCGGCCCGACATCGCGGCCGTGGGCGGCTGGGTCGATGTCCGCAACAAGTACGACAACTGGCTCACCCGCATGCAGACGGTGAAGTACTTCCTGTCGTACCACTTCCTCAAGAACATCGAGTGGGCGTTCCAGCGGGTGATGTGCCTGTCGGGCTGCCTGACCGCGTACCGCCGCGAGGTGCTGGTCGAGCTCGAGCCGGTGCTCGAGAACCGCGCGATCTGCGGCGTGCCGATCAAGTACGGCGAGGACCGCTTCCTCACCCGGCAGATCATCAAGGCCGGCTATCGCACGACGATGAGCCTCGACGCGGTCTGCTGGACCGAGGCGCCGACGAAGCTCATGGACTACTTCTCGCAGCAGCTCCGCTGGCGCCGCTCGAACGTCGTCGACTACGTGGGCGGCATGACCCACGTTTGGCAGCTCAACCCGATCGTCGCCGTCCACTACTTCACGCTGTTCGCGATGCTGATCGCGTACCCGGCGCTGCTGGCGAGCGCGATCGCGTCGGACCACATCTTCCCGATGCTGGGGCGGCAGGTGCTCCTCGCGGTGGTGTTCGGCATGGGCTACTGGTGGAAGGCGCGCAAGCTGCCGATGGACCGGGTGTCGCCGCTCGCGCTGGTGCCGCTCGCGCTGATCCTGCCGGTCATCTACGCGCTGCTGACGCCGCTCGCGCTGTTCACGCTCGACTCCGGGAGCTGGGAGACGCGCCACCACGAGGCGGTCGAGACCGACGAGCCCCGCGAGGGCGAGCCGGCCGGCGAGTCGGCGCTGGGCGCGGGCGCGGGCGCGGTGGCCGCGACGGTCGCCGCGGTGGCGTCGGGACCGGCGACGGTCTCCGCGTCGGTGTCGGCCGCGCGCGCCGAGCTGCCGGCGGCCTGACGCCCGCGATTTTCCGCCCGGCGTCGACGGCGCTCGACGCGTGCGGCCGTGCGTGACGGCGATCATGCGACACCACCGCTTGTCCCGCGCGGGCGCGCCGGCCGTGTGGTACATGCAGGCCCGCATGTCGACCACCGCCGCCCGCGCCTCGCGTCCGCGCATCGCGATCCAGCAGATGATCGTGCGGGTCTACAAGCTGGCCGGCATCGTGGCGCTCGGCGCGATCCTGATCGGCCTCGTCTTCTGGGTGATCGTCAGCATCTTCTACTTCTTCAACGACTCGTGGGTGCGGCCGGTCATCCTCGGGCCGCGCCACGACAAGGTGATGGCGGTGGTCGCCGAGGTGCAGGCGGCCGAGGATCGGCTCGACCGGCTCGAGGTCGATCGGGCCAAGACGGCGGCGGACCTCGCCCAGTACGACCGCGTGATCGCCACGAGCACGAGCTTCGAGGCGGACCTCGGCCCGTCGATCACCGCGGCCGGCACGTCGGTGGCGGCGGCGCTGCCGCGGCGCGCGCTCGACCAGGCGGTGCTCGACCGCGAGGGCGCCGTCGACGGCAAGAAGACGGCGGAGCTGCGGCTCCACCAGCTCGACGAGGACGTCACCGCGCAGCAGGCGGTGCTCGAGCGGCTGCGCGCCAACTTCTACTACCGCGCGCGCAACGAGAAGGTCGTGGTCGGCTTCGTGCCGTACACCAACCTCGAGGCGGCGCACCCGGGCGCGACGCTCTACCGCTGCAAGTGGGGGCTCGTCCGCTGCTCGGCGGTCGGCAAGGTGGTGTCGGTGCTCGAGGGCGAGGTCACCGAGCGCCACCCGCACAACGACGCGCTCAAGCGCGGCGTGATGATCGAGCTGCAGCTCACCGATCCGAGCGCCGGCCAGGACAACGTCCTGTTCGCCGGAAGCAAGCCGTTCTGGTTGTTCTGACTCGCCCTTCGCCCTTCAGGGCGCGGCGAGTCAGCTCGATCCCAAGGGGCTGCACCCCTCCCTACCGGCGGAGCCCGGCGGAGCGTTCGGCAAGCGTTCTGCGCCGGCGGAGCCGGTAGGGCACCCACGCCGCTTTCGGCCACATCCTTCGGCCGGCCGGCGCGACCGTGTCGCGCGATCCACGTCTCGTTGGGCCGCGACCAAGATGGTTACCCGCTCCTCGAGGCCTGCTGTACGAGCATCGCGAAGAAGCGCGAAGGCGAGTCCGAGTCTCGGGTCGCAGGAGCAGGAGCGGGCGCGGGCGCGGGCGCGGGGGTTGCTGCCGCGCGCGGCGACCTACATCGACATGCCGCCGTCGACGTCGATCGTGCGGCCGTTGAAGTAGTCGCACTCGAGGACGAACTTGACGGCGACCCACAGGTCCTCGGGCGTGCCGATGCGGCCGACGGGGATGGCGGCGACCAGCGCGTCGCGCGCCTTCTGGTTCATGCCCGACGTCATCGGCGTCTCGACCATGCCGGGGGCGATCGCGCCGACGCGGATGCCGAACGGCGCGAACTCGCGCATCCAGGTGACGGTGTTGGCGGCGAGCGCGGCCTTGGCGGCGCTGTAGTTCGACTGGCCGCGGTTGCCGTGGCGCGCGACCGACGACATGTTGACGATCACGCCGGGCCGCTGCTCGGTGGCGACCATCTTGGCGACGACGTCGCGGACCATGAAGGTCGCGCCGGTCAGGTTGACGCCGATGACCGCGTCCCACTGCTCCTTCGACAGCTTGGTGACGGCGCCGGTGGCGCGGTCCTTCTTGACCAGCAGGCCGTCGCGGAGGATGCCCGCGTTGTTGATGAGGCCGTTGAGGCCGCCCATCGCCTCGGCGGCCCAGTCGACGAACGCGCCGACGTCGGCCTCGCTCGACACGTCGAGGCGGCGGGTGTGGACGGTGCCGGGCAGCCCGCGCGTGCTCTCGGCGAGCGCGGCGAGGCCGTCCTCCTTGACGTCGCCGGCGGCGACCTGCGCGCCCGCCTCGGCGAGCCGCAGCGCGAAGTGCGCGCCCATGCCCTGGGCCGCGCCGGTGATGATGATCTTCAGATCCGAGAGCTTCATGGTCGTGCACCCTAGCAAACGTTGGCGGGATCGATCGCGAGCTTGTCGGCGAACCAGGCGGCGAGCGCCGGGTAGAGCTCGCGCGCGGCGCGGCCGCCGACGACGGCGCCGACGTGGCCGCCCGGCACGCGCAGCACGGTGGTGTCGCGGGTGCCGACGCGCTCGCACAAGGCGGTCGCGGCGTCGGGCGGGCAGATCGTGTCGCGGTCGGCGACGATCGCCATCGTCGGGCAGCGGATCGCGCCGAGGTCGACCGCGCGGCCGAGCGCGCGGTGCGTGCCGGCGACGAGCCGGTTGTCCTGGTACAGCTGGCCGATGTACGTGCGGTAGGCGGCGGCGGGGAACGGCACGTTGTCGCTCGACCAGGCGTCGAGCGCGCGGAAGGCGACCTGCGCGGCGCGGTCGCCGGCGAGCTCCGGCATCGACGCCCACTTGCCGAGCTCGAGCGTCGGCCGCAGCGCGGTGAAGCCGGCCTGCATCTGCTCGGGCGAGACGTTGCCGGCGTCGGCGATCGCGTCGGCGTCGAACCAGGCGCGGTCGACCATGCGGCGGAGCATGCCGCCCTTCGCGAAGTCGATCGGGCCGGCGAGGTTGACGAGCGCGGCGAGCTCGCCCGGGTGCAGCGCGGCGTGGATCGCGGTGAGCGTGCCGCCCATGCAGTAGCCGAGGAGGCCGAGGCGCTCGGCGCCGGCGAGCCGCAGCGTGCGGCGGGCCATGCGGCGCAGGCGGTGGAGGACGTCGTCCCAGTCGCGGTGGCGGTCCTCGTCCTCGGGGACGCCCCAGTCCAGGCAGAAGACATCGTGGCCGGCGCCGACGAGGGCGGCGACCAGGCTGGCGCCCGGGCGCAGGTCGAGGACGTACCAGCGGTTGATCAGCGACGGGACGAGCAGGATCGGCAGCGCGCGGCGCCGCGGGCCGTCGCCGACGAAGCGGTAGAGGCGTGCCGTGCCCTCGCGGGCGACGACGTCGCGCGGCGTGGGCATGAGCTCGGGGCGCGCGGCGGCATCGGCGGCGCCGGTGGAGGCGGCGACCGCGTCGGCGGCGGTGGCGGTCAGCTCGCGCGCGAGCTGCATCCAGGGGGCGAGCAGGTTCATCGGCGGCGCGCGGCTCAGGCGCGGGGGGCGAACGGCTCGGCGGTGCGGCGGCTGGTCTCGACGGCGAGCTTGCGCCACTCGGCGGACAGCTTCGCGCAGTAGTCGAGCGAGTCGGTGGCGAGCTTGGACAGGTCGGCGACGGCGGCGCGCGCGCGCTGGACGGCGACGGCCTCGTACCCGGCGAGCTCCTCCATCACCTTCTGCGTGCGGGCGAGCTGCTCCTGCACGAGGTGCGAGAAGACCTCCTGGCCGCGCGCGAAGGCCTCCTGGCTGCGCGCGAAGGCGTCGGCGCCGAACATCGGCAGCTCCCACGGCATCCGCCAGCCCGCGGCATTGCCCGCACCCGCGGCACTGCCCGCGCCCGTGCCCGTGCCCGTGCCCGTGCCCGTCTCGCTCTTCGTTCCCTCGTTCTTGGTCGTCATCGTCATCTCTCCTTGCGCGCCACCCTAAGGACGACCGTGCATGGTGTCAATCGAATTTTGTGCAATGCAACATAGCGGCGCGCGCGACGCGGCAGCGGATCGCCGGAATCACTGGGGAAATCGCGCACACTGGCACCCTGCAAGACCGTGCATGCTGCGACGCCGCGTGCTACGCCTTGCGCTTGCGACGCGCGCCGGGTCGCCCGAGCCCGTCCGACTCGAGCGCGCGCTTGAGCTCGTCGAGCTCGCGCCGGAGCGCCGCCAGATCATCCGCGCCGGCGGCCGCCTGCGGAGCCGGCGCGGCCTGCTGCGCCGCCGCACTGCCCTGCCCCGGCGTGGCCGCACCCTCGTCCGCCTCGCTCTCGACGGGTGGACGAGCCTGCTCGGCCGTCGCCCGCCCTTCCGCCGTCGGATGCGGCGGCGCCGCGCCCTGCTCCGGCGACGGATACCCCGGCGGATAGCCCGGCGGCGGATAGCCCGGCGGCGCGTGGCCCTCCGGTGCCGGATAGCTTGGCGGCGGATAGCCCGGCGGCGGATAGCCCGGCGGCGCGTGGCCCTCCGGCGCCGGATAGCCCGCCGGCGGATAGCCCGCCGGCGCGTGGCCCTCCGGCGCCGGCGGCGGATAGCCCGCCGGCGCGTAGCCCTCCGGCGCCGACGCCGGATAACCCGGCGGCGGATAGCCCGCCGGCGCGTAGCCCTCCGGTGCCGGATAGCCCGGCGGATAGGCGGCCGGATACGCGGCCGGATACGCGGCCGGATACGCCCCCGGTGGATACCCGGCCGGCGCGCCGTAGCCCGCGCCCGGCGCATAGCCGCCCGGCCCGCCGAAGCCCATCATCTGGCCGAACGGCGTGTTCATCCACATCCGCGCCAGCGCGTCGGCGCCGGCCGGGAGGCGCCCGAGCGGGCTCAGCTCGGCCAGGTTGCGCACGCCGCGCCGCGCGCCCAGGTACAGCTCGAGCGCGGCGGTCACGTAGCGCGAGAAGAACTCGCCGAGCGCGTCGTCGCCGAGCCGGATGAGCTGCGTGAGCAGCGACACCGGCAGCATGCGCGCCGCGTTGCCGCTCTCGAGGATGAGCTGGGTCAAGGTGACCTGCGTCAGGTCCGTGCCGTCGGTGGCGTCGACCACCCGCACGTCCGTCCCGCCGCGGATCTTGGCGGTCAGCTCCTCGAGCGTGATGTAGCGGCTGTCGCCGGTGTCGTAGAGCCGCCGGTTGCCGTACTTCTTGATCAGGGTCGCCGCCACGCCCGCACCGTAGACCGCCGTCCGCCGCACCGCAAGGGCGTTCGATGTTGCGACGCAAAACGATCGTGTTGACAAGCGGGTCTCATCCTGCGTAGGCTGCGCCGGTCTCGCCTGGAGCAGTCATGGCCCGCGCTGTTGCGTCGCACAATCATCGTCTGCTGGCCGCCGGCCTCGCGGCCGCCGCCGCGCTCGCCGGCTGCTCCTCGTCGGATCCGTCGACCTGCGACGATCACGGCGACTGCGCCTCCGGCTTCTGCCGCGCCGACCACACCTGCGCGCCCGTCGACGACGTCGACGCCGCGCCGACCAGCGACGGGACGCCGCCTCCCGACGGCCCGCCGGTCAACGGCTGCGTCCCGAACCACGACGGCACCATCACCCGCGACGAGCTGGTGATGGCCGCCGGCCAGACCGCGACCTTCCGCGTCGCGACGAACGTGACGACCGACACCGCCGGCGCCCAGGGCGCGGGCGGCGCGCGGACCTGGGACTACACCGCCGCGCTGTCCGGCGACGCCGACCTCCACGTGATGCTGCTCGCCCCCGCCGGCCAGTGGTGGGCCGGCACGTTCCCCACCGCGAGCTACGCGACCCGGCTGTCGGCAGCCAGCGACCTGCTCGGCGTCATGCGGCTCGACGCGAACGGCCTCGAGCTCCTCGGCGTCGTGTCGCCCGCCGGCGGCATCACCCGCACCGAGCTGACCTACGACCCGCCGGTGCCGATCATCCCGACGCCGCTCGGCCCGTCGTCGTCGTGGACGACCAACACCACGATCACCGGCCTCGCGAACGGCATCTTCACGCCGTACACCGAGCGCTACCAGGGCCGCGTCGACGCGATCGGGACGCTGGTCGCGCCGTACGGCAGCTTCCCGGTGCGGCGCATCGCGGTCGATCTGACCCGCACCGTCGGCGCCGCCATCACGACGAAGCGCACGTTCGCGTTCGTGTCCGAGTGCTACGGCACCGTCGCGACGATCACGTCGCAGGACTACGAGCAGGGGGCCGAGTTCACCCGCGCCGCCGAGCTGTGGCGCCTGACGCCCTGATGCGCGAGCGGATGCACACGCGCGCCGCGCTCACCGCCGCCGCCGCGGTCGCGCTGGCGCTGGCCGGGTGCCCGAGCTTCCACGCCGGGCCGCTCGCCGGCGCGCCGGCCGGCGACACCTTCGT
Organism: Kofleriaceae bacterium; assembly: GCA_035546475.1. Taxonomy (GTDB): domain Bacteria; phylum Myxococcota_A; class Polyangia; order Haliangiales; family Haliangiaceae; genus UBA2376. The sequence goes on along the minus strand of DASZXE010000737.1, from coordinate 900 downwards.
CGACGTCGACGGCGTGCACGTCCACTACCGCGACGTCGGCCACGGGCCGCCGGTCGTGCTGGTGCACGGCTACGGCGCGTCGATCGAGCTGTGGCGCGGCGTGCAGGACGCGCTCGCGGCGCACCACCGCGTCATCGCGCTCGACCTCAAGGGCTTCGGCTGGACGAGCCGCCCGCCCGGCGACTACACGCCGCCCGCCGAGGCGACGCTGGTCTGGCACCTGCTCGATCAGCTCGGCGTCGGTGACGTCGCGATCGTCGGCCACTCGTGGGGCGCGTCGGTGTCGCTGGCGATGGCGCTCGAGCACCCGCAGCGCGTGCGCCGCATCGCGCTCTACTCGGCGTACGTCTACGAGGCGCAGGTGCCGAGCTTCTTCCGCTGGGCGCGGGTCGGCGGCCTCGGCGAGGCGCTGTTCGCGCTCTACTACCGCGAGCGCGTCGAGGATCGGGCGGCGCTCGCCTACCACGACGCGCGGTTCGTGACGCAGGCGCGCGTCGACCGGATCGAGGCGGAGCTGCACCGGCCCGGCGCGGTGGCGGCCGCGCTCGCGGCGGCGCGCGGCCAGCGCTACGCGGCCGTCGAGCAGCGTTACGGCGAGATCGCGCAGCCGACGCTGCTCCTGTGGGGCGACGACGACCTCGTGACGCCGGTGCGCTTCGGGCGGCGGCTCGCCCGCCAGCTCCCCGACGCCGAGCTGAAGGTCTTCCCCGACTGCGGGCACATCCCGATGGTCGAGGCGGCGGGCGAGACCACGCGCGCGCTGGCGGCGTTCCTCGACGCGGACGCGAACGACGACGCCGCCGCGGGAGGGTCGCCATGATCCGCGCGGCCGCGCTCGCCGCGCTCGCCGCGCTCGTCCCCGCGCCCGCGCTCGCGCGCGCCGGCGACGCCGAGCCGACT